>JAZORZ010000009.1:0-16065 GCA_045656885.1 Eubacteriales bacterium | reverse complement strand
TCCACAATAAATTGCGGATTTTTCACCGTCTTCCCAAACGATCTCGTCCTCAAGCACGTAGGCATTGTTGCCATAAACATTTTCAAACTTGTAGGGCGTATTCATATCGAAAAGGAAGAGACCATCGGGATCAAGATAGTTGTGAACGGTTGCAAAGCATTTTGCAAGGTCTTCGGGTGTGAGCAGATAATTGAGGCTATCCAAACAACAAGTGACAGCGCCAACCGTGCCGTAAAGTTCAAAAGAACGCATGTCCTGCTGCAGCCACAAAATATTGTAGCGCCCGTTATTTTGCAAAAGTGCCTCGCCCAGCATATCGGCACTGCCGTCCACACCGATCATATCGTAGCCGCGAGCGGCAAGCTCCAAGGTCATGCGACCCGTGCCGCAGGCAAGGTCAAGCATCAGCTCGGGGCGGTGGGGAAGGTAGCGATCAAAGCAAGCTTCAAAAAAGTCAGCCCAAGCGGTGTAGTCGATCTCGGCATTGAGCTTATCGTAAACACGGGCAATTGCCTCGTAGCCCTCACAACCGCTCATCATCTGTGTGCCTTTCTGTTGAGTCGATCCAAAACCTTAACGTAGCCCTCGTTGCCATATTTGATGCAACGGTTTACGCGGCTGATGGTAGCGGTAGAAAGCCCCGTTTGCGAGGCGATTTCGGTATAAATATGATTATCCATCAGCATTTTTGCAGCGAGCAGACGGCGCGACATTTCCTGCAATTCGGAGGCAGTACAAAGGTCCTCCAAAAAGTGGCGGCACTCCTCGGGCGTTTGCAAGGTCAAAAGACCTTGGCACAAATATTCCAACAGCTCATCTTGGTTGAGGTTCTTCATTGGGAGAAAGGGCTCCTTTACGTAATCATTCATTATATTCTAACATAAAAATATATAAAAGTAAATATATATCGCTAAATTTTTCTTGGCAAAAATCAATTATTTATGGCGTCGCATCCATACCTGCATATCGCTTTTGCCGCGGTTGGCAAAGGCGAAGTAAGGAATGCACTTGATGCGAATGGGTTCAGTCGCGCTCTCATTGGCGTCAAAATAGAGCGCGGAATTTTCCTTTAGACGAAACGCAGGAATGGTAACCGAATACAAGCCGTGAAAATCGAGTTCCTCGGTAGCATCGGTGAGAGCATCAGTTGATACCTCAATGCGACTCAGCCGTGGGCCGTTATCTACACCCTCGATGCAATATACCACAGGACCGCGCAAAAGTGCCATTCTGCCGACGTTTTCGCGAACCATAGGATTGGAACTTACAAAAGAAAGAGAAATGCCAAAATCCAAATCGAGAGAGAAATTTTCTTTTACTGTAAGATAAGCGTAACCGTCACGAATTTCGGGAGTGATGGATTTTCCATCAAGAGTTGCCGTCAGTTTTTTGCACCACTCGGGAACACGGAAAGAAATTTTTTGGGCTGTATAGTTGGTTCCAATGATGTGCACCTTACCCTCGCGTGCGTAGTCTTCGGTGACGGTGATTTTTCCGTGAGGTGTATCGAATTCTGCCGAAATATATTGCTCTATGCAGAGTGCATCGCCCTCATCCACGCAAATGTAGTCGCCAAGATGGGAGAAAAAGCGATTGATGTTAGGGGGACAGCAAGAACAGTAAAAGACCTCTAACCGCTGTGTAATAGGCAGGCGCGCATGCTGACGGTGCGGAACCGCTACCTCGCGTCCGTATTCTTCCAGGGCAATCTCCAAGGGATTTTCATAAAAGAAGGACTTGCCGTCAAGCGAGGTGGAGGAGAGCATTGCATTGTAGAGCACGCGCTCACACAGATGCCCATACTTTGCTTGTTTGGAAAGTCGGCGCATACGCGATGCGAACATCATCATTGCCACAGCACAACAACTCTCTGTGTATGCAGTGCGGTTAGGTAGGTCAAAGGGAACGGTAAAGCTCTCGGTAGTAGGCGTTGAACCCACACCGCCCGTAATATACATCTTACTGTTTGTAATATCGGAAAAGACCTTTTCCAAATTGTCAAAGAGGAGTGCATCACCCGTCTCGGCGGCAAGGTTGGCAATGCCGCTATAAAGGTAGAGCGCGCGTACGCAGTGACCGTTGGCACTCTCCAAATGACGAATGTCAACGTCATCCTGTGAGCCAAAGCGGTTGTCCTCATAAATGGGTTTGTCTTTTTCGTTATTTCCACGCATCTCTAAAAAGAAACGCGCCATATTCAAGTATTTTTCGTTTTTTGTATGGCGATAAAGCTTGATGAGCGCAATCTCAATTTCTTCGTGACCGGGTGTCATAAAACCAGCGGAATTCTCAACGAGAAATACACGCTCAATCAGGTCGCAGTAGCGCTCCATCATCTTGAGAAAGCGGTCTCGCCCCGTTGCCTTGTGATAGGCAATGGCGGCTTCGATGAGGTGACCGGCGCAATAAAGCTCGTGGCGGTCGCGATTGGAAAAAATCAAGTGTGGACTGATTTGCTGATGCTCGGAGTTGAGATACCCATCGTCACGTTGCGCACGCTCCATACAGTCAATCAGCTCTTCGCAAAGAGCTTCGTGCTCGCGCATAGCCGTGGGATCTTGCTCTATCAGGTATGCAACAGCTTCCATCCATTTGGCAACATCCGAATCATAAAAGAAATGCGGCTTTTTGCCAGTTGTGGCATAGTTGAAGCGCAGGGCGTCAAAGCGTCCACTTTCCTCAAATCTCTTACGCACGTTAGAAAGGGAAACGTTTTTGTTCAAATCATATCTGTTCTTCCAAAAGCCATTGGTGAGCGTAACAGACTGAAAGGGGATAAAATCAACGGTTTTCATAACTTACTCCTTTTGGGCAATCGTGCGAATGATCTCCCCTGCCAAAATCAGTCCCGCAACGGGCGGAACGTACGGGAGTGATGCGGGTGGAATACGTGCACCGTCTTCCTCGGAAAAGGAGAGCGGTTTCTTGGCTTCCTCGGTAGAGTAGACCACCTTGAGGTGCGTAATGCCGCGCGCCTTGAGCTCACGGCGCATCACACGTGCCAAGGGGCAGCCGCTTGTTTTGGAGAGGTCGGTGACTGTAAAGCGTGTGGCGTCGAGTTTGTTGCCCGTGCCCATCGCACTGATCAGGGGTACGCCTGCCGCCGCACAACGCACAGCAAGCTCTATTTTGGCAGAGACCGTATCAATGGCATCTGCAACGTAATCAAAGTCCAAAAGGGGGAAATCGTCGGCATTTTCGGGCAAGTAAAACACTTGATTTGTCACAACTTTGCAATCGGGATTGATATCAAGAATGCGCTCTTTCATTACCTCAACCTTGGGGCGTCCAACGGTGGAGTGAAGCGCTACA
This sequence comes from Eubacteriales bacterium, assembly GCA_045656885.1. GTDB lineage: Bacteria > Bacillota > Clostridia > Oscillospirales > CAG-272 > UMGS1865. Next base: position 12,753 of record JAZORZ010000009.1, on the reverse strand, counting down.
ATCTGGCGATTGATGTTGGAGAGGGAAACCACGTCGTTGTCAAACAGATGAAGCTCGCCCACACCTGCACGGGCCAACGCCTCGCAAATGTAGCCGCCAACACCGCCAACGCCAAAAACGGCAACCTTTGCTGCCGCCAATTTATCAATTCCGTCCTCACCCAAAAGCATCGCCGAGCGGATGAATTCTTCTTTTACCTTCATAGCCGATCCTCCATAAAAGTTCTGTGCTCATTATAGCAGAAATTTATCTTTTTTGCAAGGGCTTCTTTACAAATTGAGAAAAATATAGTATAATATAAGGGACTCAAAGCAAGGAGTGAATAAAATGATTTGTGACGAACAATTAATCGAGACCTGCGCCGCCTCAAAATCGGTTTTTGAGGGCAAAATTCTGCACGTTTTTGTCGATGACATCAACCTGCCAAACGGTGAGCAGGGCTTTCGTGAATATATCAAGCACATCGGTGCGGTGGCAGTCCTGCCCCTAACCGATGACGGCAACATCATCTGCGTGCGCCAATACCGCTATGCCGTGGGTGAGGTGACCCTTGAGATCCCCGCAGGTAAGCTCGACACCCCCGACGAGAATCCCCGTGAGGCGGCTATGCGAGAGCTGCGCGAGGAAACGGGCGCGCGTTGCAAGTCCTTGGAGTATCTTGGCAGATATTTTGCATCTCCCGCTATTCTTGACGAGAAGATCAACCTTTATCTCGCACGCGGTTTGGAGTTTGGCGAGTGCGATCCCGACGACGATGAATTTATCGACGTGGTGCAAATTCCGCTTGCCGAAATGGTTGACCGTGTCATGCGCGGCGAAATTTTAGACGGCAAAACACAGCTTGCGGTCCTCAAGGTAAACGAGCTTTTGCGCCGCGAGAAAATGGAGAGAGAAGGATAAAAAATGACAAAACGAAACGTAATGATCGATATTCTTACCTCGCGCATTGAGATGAATCTGTCTCTGTTTGACGAGGATGCAGAAGCTGAAGAAGCAGAGGCCGGCACGCAGTCCTTTGAAGAACTTTTGAAGAGCGTGACGGGAGAGATGCCCGAGCCGACCGAGATGCTGATGGAAGGCAAGCTGCTCACCACCGAGCACCGCGTGGAGCTGATTTATGCCGAAAGCGAGCTGACGGGTATGAAGGGCTCTATGACCGCCATCGGCTTTGACCGCGCAAATCCCGGACTTGTTTCTATGATGCGTACGGGTCCCGTTCGCACCGCCATGACCTTTGAGGAGGGACGCCGCCACATTTGCCTTTATAACACCCCTTATTCCGAGTTTGAGGTCTGTGTACGCACCGTCAAGGTCAACAACCGCCTTTTACAGGAAAACAAATTGGAGCTTGATTACCTCATCGAAATTCACGGCGCACAAGCCGAGCATTGCAAAATGACTGTTACCCTCCGCCCGGGAACACAGATCTAAAAAGACAAGGGGGAAAGAAAAATGAGAAAAGCAAACAGAATCATCTCCAAAAGAAAGGGTGTTACCGCCCTCGTTCTGACTATTATCAGCTTGGCCTTTATGGTTGTGGGGATTGTCTTTTCACAACCTACTGATGGCGAGGGAATAAATGCTTCCTTTGCCTGTTGGGTTTACAGTATGATCGTTGCCTTTATCAGTGTGCTTTTTTATGCACTTGACGGATTTGCGTCTATTGGCAAAATGTTCCGAGGTATTTGCCCCGGTTTCAATTTTTTCACAGCCCTTTTCTTTCTTGGTGCTGTTCCTATGGCGATTTTTGTAGGCGCCGCCGCAAAGTACACCGCCTATTGGTATGCCTACTATTTGCTTATTTTTGTTTTGGAGATTATCAGCATCGCCAAGCACAAAAAATTAGAAAAGCAAAGACAAGCGGAATATTACGAAGCAGTTGCAGATAGTTATTTTTATACGAGGTAATCTAAAAAGTCAAAAGCCCTGCCAATACAAAACGTGTTGGCAGGGCTTTTTTATTTGGTTTTGTCGGCACTGTCCTTTTTTACTCTCACAAACAGAGAGAGCAACGCGCGCCCGTTGAAGGGGATAAGCGGATAGAGATATGATCTTTTTCCGTTGACCGTCTTGTTGCTCACAAGCAATAAAATAATAACCACCGTCCCGATCGCAAAACCGATAACGTCAAGGATTTCTACAAGAACCACAAGCAAAATACGCATAAATTTGAAGGCATATCCAAGCTCATAGCTCCGTTGCGTAAAGTTGGCAATCGAAACAAATGCCATATACAAAATGACCTCGGGAATGAGCCACCCAATACTCACGGCAAAGTCACCGAGTATCAAGCCCCCCACAATGGCAAGGGAGTTGGAAAGCATGCTCGGGGTGTTCATCGATGCGAGTCGCAAGCCGTCAATCATAAATTCCATCAGCATCAGCTGTGCAAAAATAGGAATTCTGCCTCTTTCCTCGGGAACGATAAAGGCCAACCAATTTGGAATCCACTCGGGGTTGCGAATGAGTAAAAACCATACGGGAACAAGAAAAAGCGTAGACCAAAAAACCAAATGCCGCACCAAACGAATATAGGTTCCCGTCAGGGGCGGGAAGTAAAAATCGTTCGTTTCTTGCATAAAATCAAAAATGGTGCTGGGGAGAACCATCACCTCGGGGGAATTGTCGCAAATGATGAGCACGCTCCCCTCGAGTAGCTGTGCCGCCGCCGCGTCGGGGCGTTCGGTATAACGGATCTTTGGGAAGGGATTGTACCATCTCTGTCGAATGAGCAGCTCCGCCAAGGATTCGTGTCCCATCGTCAGGGCATCGGTTTTGATGGAGTCGAGTTTGTTTGAGAGTGTTTGCACGTATTTATCGTCGGCAATCCCCTTGATATAGCAGAGAACCACATCGGTTCGCGAGCGTTCTCCCACGCTCGTGTAGTGCATTGTCAGGTTGGGGTCTCTGATGCGCCTGCGCACCATGGCGGTGTTAAAAACAAGCGTTTCCACAAATCCGTCTCGCGAGCCCATCATCACGCGGTCGGTCTCGGGCTCGGCAACCGAGCGGGCAGGGTAGGTGCGCGAATCAATGACAATAGCAAACCGCCCAAAGGTCTCTCCCAGCAGCAAGGTCGTGCCCGAGAGCAGCATTTGCAATATCTTGTCGCCGTTCTCCATTACCTCGGCTTCCACAAAGGGCATATGGTGCTCGGCAAAAAAGCGCGCGGCGGCATCCTCGCTCTCATCGGTTGGCTTTCCCAAGCCCTTGAGTGTGAGAAAATACGCCATCAGCTTATTGAGCGATGCACCCTCTACAAATCCGTCAATGTAGTAAAAGGTGGTTTCCGCCTCGCCGATAAACATTGTTTTTTTAATAATATCAAAGTTCTCGCGCACGCGCAAAACGTCGTCCACACGCCGCACGTTTTCGCGGTAATCGCCACACAGCTTCAGCATAAAATTCTCTCCCAAACCTCTTTTTCTTTATTATGCCGCAAAATGGCAGAGATATTCATAATTGCCCCGACCGGCGCATAAGATGAAACGAAATCGGATCGCAAAAAAGGAAAGGAGATAAACAAATGATAACCGATCTTTACCGTCCCGAGGGGGCACTTTTTGAAACCTTGCAAAATAAGGAATACCTATCGTCCTTGTTGGGGCTTGAGCGTGCCATGAGCCGCGGTGCTACCGTAGAGGGCATTGCCACGCTTTGCGATGAGGAAATGCGCTTGCACGTTGACTTGCATTGCGCGCGCGGTATTATCGATGCCGACGAAACGCTTGCCTGCCGCGCGGGGGAGAGCAAAAAGGATATTGCCGTCATCACGCGCGTTGGCAAGCCCGTTGCTTGCAAAATCATCGGCATTGAGTGCAGCAGCGGCGAGCCCTTGGTGAAATTATCACGCAGAGCGGCGCAAGAGGATTGCATGCGGCATTATATGGAGCACCTTCGGGCAGGTGACGTTTTAATGGCAAAGGTCACGCATCTTGAGCCCTTTGGCGCATTTGTGGACGTTGGTTGCGGTGTGCCGTCTTTATTGTCGGTCGATTGCATTTCGGTCTCTCGCATCTCGCATCCGCGCGACCGGCTCGTGTGCGGCATGACCGTTCCCGTGGTTGTCAAGTGCATCAACCGCGAGAGTGAGCGCATCTACGTTACTATGCGCGAATTACTTGGTACGTGGGAAGAAAACGCCGCCGCATTTGAAACCGGGCAAACGGTTACGGGCATTGTGCGTAGCATTGAAAGCTACGGCGTGTTTGTAGAGCTTGCCCCAAATCTCGCAGGTCTTGCCGAAGTTAGCGATGAGGAGGCCGCCATTCTGCGCGCTAAAATAGGGCAGAGTGTTGCCGTTTACATCAAGAGCATTTTGCCCGAGCGAATGAAGGTTAAGCTTGTGCTCATCGATGCCTGTTGCTCTGCACCCGCACAACGCACGCCCTTGCACTTTTTCATAGATGCCAACGAAACAAAACACATCACCCGATGGAGATACTCTCCCGCCCGCGCTCCGCGCGTAATAGAGAGCGTTTTTGGGGAAAATTAAATCAAAAGAACCGCGACTGAATGAGTAAGTCGCGGTTCTTTTTTGTATGGACCGACGGTCTCGACGGTCCGCATTGACGAATTATGCCATCTCCTCAGGCAGCTTTTTACCACCGAGAATGTGAAAATGCAAATGCTTGACCGTCTGGCAAGCGTCCTCACCGCAGTTGGTGATCACGCGGTAGCCGTTGGTAAGTCCTTGGGCGGCGGCAATTTTGGGGATCGCCTCAAAAATGCGAGCCACATAAACGCTGTTCTCGGCATTCACATCGTCGGTGGATGCAATATGAATCTTGGGCACGACCAGAACGTGCACGGGAGCCATCGGTGCGATATCGCGGAAAGCATATACGTATTCGTCTTCAAAAACTTTAGCGGAGGGAATTACACCCTCAATAATTTTACAAAACAAGCAATCAGACATTGGTTTTTCATCCTTTCGTCAGTATGCCTACAGTATAGCATATTTCCAAAAAAATGTCAATCATTTTCTTGACATCTCACTAAAATATGATATAATGAATATGACAAAAAAAGAAAGGAGCAAAGCCAATGCTGCCAAAGTGCACACGCGATTTGTGGGAATATTTGCAACAAACGAATAAAACGGTCGTTCTTTACGGCATGGGCAACGGAGCGGATAAGATTTTGGCCGTTCTCGCAGAGCGCAACGTTTCTGTGGGCGGCGTTTTTGCCAGCGACGGCTTTGCGCGCGGCAACCTCTTTCACGGTATGCCTGTGCGAACTTGGAGTGACATCAAAGCCGAATTTGGCAAAGAGAACGTCATCGTTCTCCTCTCGTTTGGTAGCTCTCGCCCCGAGGTGCTTGAAAACGTTTTGCGTATTCGAGCCGAGGCAGAGCTCTATGCTCCCGACGTTCCCGCCTTTGGCGATACGCTCTTTACGCGCGCCTTTTATGAGGAACACCTCGCGGATTTCACCGCCGTGCGTGCACTCCTCTCGGACGATGAATCCCGCCGCATTTTTGATAATATTCTTTCCTATAAATTGAGTGGAGACATTGGATACTTGCTCGATGCCGAAAACGACGAGAGCGAAATTTGGCAGACCATCATTCACCCCGAAACCATCCGCGCCGCCGCCGATCTCGGTGCTTACAACGGCGATACCGTGCGTCAACTGTTGGAAAAAGGGAGCCCCGAAACTGTTTGGGCAATGGAGCCCGATGCGCGCAACTACAAAAAGCTAGAAATGTACGCCGAGGGTGAAACCCGTGCCCGCATTATCCCCGTCAATGCAGGTGCGTGGAACGAGGAGGCCACACTCTATTTTGATAAGAGCGGCAACCGCAACGCATCCTTTGAGGTGAACCGCTCGCAAACGCTTGCCGACCGCCCCGCAAAGGTAGTTGAGGTCAAGGCATTGCCCCTTGATACCGTTCTCGGCGGCGCGTGTGTTGATTATATCAAATATGACGTTGAGGGCTCGGAAAGGGAAGCACTTGACGGCTCGATTCAAACCCTCACCGCCCACGCCCCCACGTTGCTCGTCTCTCTCTATCACCGCAGTGAGGATCTGTTCGCACTCCCACTTCACATTCACAAAATCGCACCCCATTACAACGGCTTTTATCTGCGAAGAATGCGAGGCATTCCCGCGTGGGACATTAATTTGTATGTAACGAAAGAAAAAATATAAAAAGGAAACGCATGTGCGTTTCCTTTTTATTTTACATAATGGGTGCAAACATACGGCAAATATTTTGCAAAAGCCGTGTCAAGAAATTCGTTTTGCAATCCACCTCGGTGATCTCGTGGCAATCGGCTTGCAAATTGAGAATGTCGGCTTTGACCTCGGCAATCATTTTAGAGCTGTAAAAGCAGGCACCGCATTCGTAGTTGAGGTAGAGACTGCGAAAATCCATATTCGTACTGCCGATCATGCAAAAATCGTCGTCTGATACCACAATTTTGGAGTGAATAAAGCCGGGGGTGTATTCATAAATTTTGACACCTGCCGAGAGCAGCTCGCGATAGTAGGAGCGCGTGGTAAAGAATACGATCTTCTTATCGGGAATCCCCGGTACAAAGATGCGTACGTCCACACCGCTTTGCGCGCACCACTTGAGTGCAGCAATCATTTCCTCCCCCACGGTCATATAGGGTGTGGTGATATAAAGCGTTTTTTGCGTGCGTGAGATCGCATGCATATAAATGCGCTCGCCTACGTGAATTTTATCCATCGGGCTATCTGCATAGGGCTGAACCCAACCGTCCGATGGCGTGGTTGTGTCTCTGTCGGCAATCAAGTCGCGCAAGGGCTCGCGTGTGCGCGAGAGCAATCCCCACGTTTGCAAAAACATAGCGGTAAAGCTTTCTGCCGCCGCGCCCTGCATTCGCACGCCGCAGTCACGCCAATGCCCAAAGCGGAGCTTTTCATTGATATATTCATCTGCCAAATTGATGCCGCCCGTAAAAGCGACATTACCGTCGATTACGGCAATTTTGCGGTGGTCACGGTTGTTTTGCAGGGTGGTGAGAAAGGGGTGAAAGCGATTGAATATCTCGCACTTGATTCCATACGAGCGCAAGGTTTTTTGATACCCCACAGGTAGCGTGAGCAAGCAACCGAGGTCGTCGTATATCACGCGCACATCAACCCCCTCTGCCACGCGCTCGCGCAGGACGTTGAGAATGGAATCCCACATCACGCCTTCTTCAATAATGAAGTATTCCATAAAAATAAATTTCTCGGCGCGCCGCATATCCGCGAGCATTGCGGCAAGCATCTCCTTGCCGTCGCCAAAGTAGCGGCATTCGGTGTGTTCATAAGCAGGGAGGGCCGCTGTATTTCGCAGATACGAGAGCAACCGACCGTCATTTCCGTTTGCAAATGTGGGCTCTTCGTCTGCACACAACGCGCGGTATTCGGCGTGTTGAGCGTCCTCGATTTTTTGCAAAATTTTACGAAAGCCCGTTGATGCCGTTTGAAAATGAAAAGTCCAATACATCACACCGCCAAAGAGCGGAAAGAGGAGAATGAGAAAGGTCCACAAAATTTTGAAGGCGTATTTGTCGGGACGTGTGATCAGGTGCAGAGCAGTGACAACGCTCAGGGCAGTTAAAACGAACCCCAACCAATGCAGCTCGCTGCCGCGCAGAACCAAAGCCAAAAGGAGCACCAGTTGCGCGAGCAGCATTAAGGTGGTGAACATGCGTCTGCCAAAAAATAAGCGTAATTTACTGCGATATTTGATTTTCTTCATACAGATACTCCTTTCACAGTATAGTTTATGAAAAAAAGACAGAGTGGGGACTGACACCGTCAGTCCCCACAGTTGTTTGGTTGATTAAGCTTCCTCACCGCCCGAAGGATTGTCAATGAATTTCTCCATATATTCCTCGGGGGTTATGAGAATGGTACGCGGCTTGGAGCCGTCGGGAGGAGAAACGTATCCCTCGGCTTGCATGCGGTCAATCAGCTTTGCCGCGCGGCTGTAGCCGATCTCCAGCTTGCGTTGCAAGAGAGAAGTGGAAATACGTTTTTCTTCAATCGCGATACGAACTGCATCGGCATACTTGTTATCCGAGCCCTTGTCACCGTCCTCACCGCCTGCAGAGGGAACAAAGTCACCGCCGCTGCGGCCCTTGTTGCCGCACTGTGCGGCAAGCTCCTTGAGCTTGGAAATGAACTTTTCGTCGTATTCGGCAGTCCCGTTGGTAGCGCGGATGAATTCGCAAATGCGTTCAACTTCTTTGTCGTCAACAAATGCGCCTTGCACACGGGTGTCGCGCATCGAGCCGATGGGCACAAAGAGCATATCACCGCGACCGGTGAGCGATTCTGCACCGATGTGGTCAAGAATAACGCGGGAGTCGACCTGCGACTTAACGGCAAATGCAATACGGGAAGGAACGTTTGCTTTAATAAGACCGGTAACAACGTCAGCAGAAGGACGTTGGGTACCGATGATGAGGTGCATACCTGCGGCACGCGCCTTTTGTGCAATACGGCAAATAGCGGTCTCAACCTCGTCGCGCGCGGTCATCATCAGGTCGGCAAGCTCGTCGATGATAATGACAATGTAGGGCAGCTGAGGCATATCGGGGTCGTCCTTGGTTGCATTGTTGTAGCCCTTAAGGTCACGCACACCTACCTGCTCAAAGAGCTCGAAGCGGTGTTCCATTTCTTCAACGGCGGCCTGCAATGCGCCTGCGGCATCCTTCGGTGTGGTTACAACGGGGGCCATCAGGTGGGGAATGTTCTTGTAAATGCTGAACTCAACCTTTTTGGGGTCGATCATGATCAAGCGCACGTCCTTGGGCGTTGCCTTGTAGAGCAAGCTCATAACGATGCAGTTGATACATACCGACTTACCGCTACCCGTAGTACCTGCAATCAGCAAGTGGGGCATTTTGGCAATGTCAAAGATGAGGGGCTCGCCGGCAATACCCGAGCCAAGGCAAGCGGTCAGCTTGCTTTGCGAGGAGGTAAAGGCCTTGGATTCGATCAGCTCACGCAAATAAATGGTACTGCGCGTTCTGTTGGGAATTTCAATACCGACAGAGTTTGTACCGGGGATAGGTGCCTCGATACGAACACCGCCCGAGGAACGGAGTGCCAAAGCAATGTCATCGGAAAGATTGGTAATGGTGCGAACACGCACACCCGCGGCGGGAGTGACCTCGTAACGGGTAACAGTAGGACCGCAGGAATATCTGGGAGCGTCCTCGATGTTTACGTGGAAGCTGCGTAGCGTTTGCGCCAGAGCCATGCTGCTTTGCTCAAGCTCTGCACGGTTCTCCTCGGTGATCGGCTCACCCGGTTGCAGGTAGGAGACGGGAGGGAATACGTAGCGCTTGGGTTTTGCGGGCTTGGGAGCGGCCTTTGCCGTGGTTGCCGCTGGCTTTGCGCCTTGTGTCGCGGGCTTCTTTTCATCGGCAGTTGCGGGCTGCGCGGGCTTCTTGGCAGCACCTGCACGGGGCAGGGTGGTTTGCTGTTGTGCCTCAAGGCGTTCAAACTCTTCGCTGGTAAGACCAAAGTCCTTGGGCTGTTCAATGCCGCGGGTGGGCTTTTGTTGCTTGATAGCCGAAATCGAAGGAGCGGTTGCGGGAGCTGTGCCTGTGGGCTTTTGTACCGTTTTGGGAGCGGGCTTTACCGCGGTTGTTGGAACAGCACCTGCAGGTCTTGCAACCTGTCCAATAGGTCTCTGTGCTCCAGTAGGAGCAACAGGTCTCGTGCTCTGCGCGGTTGTTGCCGTTGTGGGTCTTTGAGGAGGCGTTGCTCCTGCAGGACGTTGCGCCGTCGGTTGTGCCGGTCTTTGTGAGGAGGGGGAGAGCGGAACCTCAGGGGGGACGGGAGCATGACGTCTTGTCAGCTTTGCATCGCTTTCATCAAGGTCAATAAAGATATTTTTGAGGTCAAAGTCACGGTCCGACTTGGGAACGCGGCGTGCCTGACGGCTTTCAGCTGCTTTGGGGAAGATGGGCTCTACTGCCGCATCGCGGTTGAGGGCAGGATTGGGTGCGGGAACGGGTTTTGCCTCAGGGGCGGGAGCAGGAGTTCTCTCAATATGAGGAGTGTGCGTGGGAGCAGGAGTTCTCTCAATACGAGGAGTGTGCGCGGGAACAGGAGTGCTCTCGATACGGGGAGCGGGCGCAGGAGCAGGAGTACTCTCAATGCGAGGAGTTGGCACGGGAGTAGAATGAGTGGGCATCGAGGGATATACGCTTGGTGCGGGCTCTTGCTCCATTGCCGACATTCTTTCGCTGATCTTATCGGGAACAAACACCTTGTCCTCTTCGGTGGGGTCAAGCTTGGGCATGGGCATAGGTGCCATTTTATCCTCGGGGGATTTTTTCGTGGTGGGTTGTACTACGCGAACGGCGCCAAGAGGTGCTTCTGTGGCAAAATCGGCAGATTCGTCAACCGTCAACTGACGGGTGGTTGTGCGGCGGATCTTTTCGTCCATCTTTGCACGAACCTCTGCTTCCTCAGCACTTTGCTCCGAGTAAGAGGGGGCGCGCTTTGCGTGTGTGCGGCGATTGTTGCGAATACGGTTCCACAAATGCTGAGGCGTCATGCCCAACAGATAGAAGAAGGAAACCGCCAATAGGAAAAATCCGATAATGAGTGCGCCGACAAAATTGCCACGTTTCCACAACCAATAACCAACCGAGCCGCCAACAACACCGCCACCGGTCATTTCGGCGCCGCATCTCATCAGGGCGTCCGAAATCAGCTCGCGTTTCTCGGGGGAGAGCGGCATCAGACAAAAGATGTGAACCACCGCCGAAAGGGAAATAACAAACAAAAGCGATGCGATGATTTTAGAGATAGCAACCTTGTTATCAATGTACTGCTTCCAATAAATGCCGAGCACTACCAAAAGGGCGGGCAGAGTAAATACGGCAGGGCCAAAGAAGCCGAACAAACCGTAGCAGATGTGGTAGCCGATCACACCCATCCAGTGCTGGGAGGGATCTGCTTCCAGGCGGTTTTGCCAGTTGCAAAAGATGTTGAGCAACAGAGATACGCCGATAAAGAGTGCCAAACCGTAAAAAACGTAGGGTAAAACCTTATGGCCGGGGCGCGAGGAGCGGGGCATATCCGCATTCGCCTTTGTATCCTTTTGGTTGCCCTTGGGTGCGGGAGCAGAGCTCTTTTGCTTGGGCATTTCATTTTTTGCTTTTTTTGTCGTAGTGCTCGAGCTCTTTTTCTTGGGGGCTTGCGAGGGAGCGGGCTTTTTGGGAGCGGGCTCCTTTACGGGTACCGCTCTTTGCGGCTCAGAGGTAGAGGTGCTTCTCCAATCGCTTTCGGGGTACTCTACCGTGGGGGGCTCGGGACGAGCGGGAGCAGGAGCAGGCGTGTCAATTTGGTCGGCATCCTTCATTACGTTAAAGGGCTGATCGTAAGCGGAGACCTTCTTTTTTGCGGGCGCGGGAGCGGTCTGCTTCTTTTCGCCGTTTGGCGTTTGGTCGGTCATAGTTTCCGTGTCCTTTCTGCAAATATCAAAATCAGTCAACTCTTTAATAGAGTTAAATATAATATACCAAATTATAGTATACCACCTTTTTTGACCGATTGCAAGACCCTACAACAAGTTTTTGCCAACTTTTTTGCAAAAAAACAGGACGTATATGCATTTTTGCATATACGTCCGCATTTTTTTATTGCTTTACTTCCACGGGAGCCATCAATTTGCTCATTTGCGGAATTTTGAACAACAGCACGGCAATCGCCACGCAAATGGCGGTGTCGGGCAACATATAAACGCCGTTGTAGCAGATAGAGTAGAGTACGGGGCGGCTGACCCACGAGGTTCCAAAGGCAACGAACTCTTCAAAGTTCGCCCACAAAATGATGCCTGCCAAGAAGTGAACGACAAAGCGCAAAAAGCAAGCGAGCGTAATACCGCCGATCTTGCCCCAAACGCCTTGGCGGCGGAACATTCCCGCAAGTCCCAAAACGCTGAACGCTATAATGTAGTCAAGCAAAAGGGAAGCGATCAGCATTCCCGGGGTAAGTCCCCAAGAAAAGACGCCGCCTTGCAGAATTTGCGACCACGAGTAGCAAAAAGCCGCACCGAGTCCCCATTTGATGCCAAAGCGAATGGAAATGAGGCAGATGGGGAGCATCGAAGCCAGTGTGATCGCCCCATCAAAGGGGAGTTGGAAGAACTTGACGTAGCTCAGCACAATAGCGAGCGCCAACAGGATTGCACTCTCACACAGAGCGCGAATGGGCTTTACTTGTTTCATAATGGTTTTTCCTCCTTAAAATAAAAATTGACCGCACGAAATCTTCCGTGTGGTCAATATTTGTCGGGGGAAAGAACCCATGACAAAATGTATATCTCCCTACGCCGGCATTATCCGTATCAGGTTAAAGGGTTCGGCTCACGCCATCTCACCCGCCATTGGCAGCACCCCCGATTTTATGCGGTTGTTATGAAACACCTAAAGTGTAGCACAAGTTTTGGGATTTGTCAATAGATTTTGCTAAAAAAGATAGTTTGTTCATTTTGTGTGTCGTTCCACTTTTTATTTGTTTATAACTTGTTTGTGGCGGGGCGTCGAGGACGTCGCCCCCTACAAAAGTTGTTTTGGCGCACATTTCGCGAGTGCTTTTTGTGGCTTTGAAAAAAACAAAAAACGCGTTACACTTTTGTTATCTTGTAGGGGCCGACGTCCTCTACGTCCCGCAAAAATAAACGATTTTTGTGTGTGAAAACGGGCGATTCGTGAATCGCCCCTACGGAGTATCGCAAAATTTATTGTAGGGGCGATTCACGAATCG
>JAZORZ010000008.1:0-37984 GCA_045656885.1 Eubacteriales bacterium | reverse complement strand
GCTCATTTGCAAATTTTAATGATTTTGGAGATACGTTATGGCTAAATTATATTTCAAATACGGTGCGATGGGCTCTTCCAAAACCGCAAACGCGCTCATTACCCGATTCAATTATCAGGAACGCAATATGAAAGTCTGGCTTATCAAGCCCTCTGTCGACGACCGCGACGGCGCAAATATCATTCGTTCTCGCATCGGTCTGGAAGCCACCGCTGACGTTATGACTCCCGATACCGACATTTTCGCTCTCTTTGAAGAAAGCCATCGCGACTGCGACGTTATCATTACCGACGAGTGCCAATTCTTCACACCCGAGCAGATCGATCAGCTGCGTAAAATCGTTGATGTCCATAACATTCCCGTTATGTGCTTTGGTCTGCGCACTGACTTCTTGACACACCTCTTCCCCGGTAGCCGCCGCCTCTTTGAGGTTGCCGACTCCATTACCGAAATCAAAACCATCTGCTCCTGCGGCAGCAAGGCAACCGTTAACGCCCGTATCGATGAGAACGGCAACGTCGTCACCACCGGTAGCCAAATTCTTATCGGCGGCAACGATTCCTACATCGCTATGTGCCACAAGTGTTGGAAAAAAGCTGCAGGTAGAGAGTAAAAGATTTGTGGGGGAACCCTTTTTGAGAAAAGGGTTCCCCCACCCCCCTTCCCAAAAACTTTCGCACAAAGGGGCAAAAATGAAATCGTTAGTTTACAGATAGACAGTCGACGCGAGCGTATCGCTCGCTTTTGCTGTCGCTATCTGGTAGGGGCCGCCGAGACCCTACCAGATAAGAGAGTTGTTGCCTTTAAATAAAATATAGCAAAGGGATAGCAAATGCGCTATCCCCTTGTTTTATTCTTTTTGTTAGAAAGTTTTTTGGAAAGGGTGCGGGAAAACGCTTTTTTCTCAGAAAAACAACGCAACGTTCCGTTGCTATGATAATATTTCGCGAGCGAAATATTATGGTTTTCCCGCAATCTTATCAAAACTATTCTGCTACGAAAATAAACGGGTAAATATCCTGACCGCCGTCTATGAAGTAAACTTCGATTGCGGGGTAGGTCTTTTGAATATCCGCTTGGAGAGCGGATTGCTGTTCGGGCGTTGCATCCTTACCGCAGAAGACGGTGAGCATAAACTTATCGCCCTCGAGGATCTTGCCTGCAAGCTCCAAAGCAGCGGCGTGTTGCTCGGGGTTAGAGAGCACGATCTCCTTGCCAATGATACCAATGGTATCACCGTTTTTGATGGTAACGCCATTGATCTCGGCATCGCGGATAGAGGGAGAAACGTAGCCGGCGGTTACACGACCAAGGGCTTCGGCCATCTCGTTTGCAATCGCATCGGCATCGTCGAGATCGAAGTTTGCCGAGGAGAGAGCCACGTAGCCCGAGCCGATATTCTTACTCGGGATCACGTGAATTTTGGCTGCTGTGTAGATATCAGCCGCCTGCTGTGCCGCCATAAAAATGTTGCCGTTGTTGGGGAAAACGAAGATATGCTCTGCATTTACCTTGGCAAACGCATCAAGGAAGTCGTTGGTGGAGGGGTTTTGCGTTTGTCCGCCCTCAACCACCTCATCGGTGCCGAAATCGCGGTAGAGCTGCTCAATACCGGGGCCTGTGCAAACGGCAACCACACCATACTTCTTGGCGGGCTTTGCGGGTGCGGCAGGTACTTCCTCAACCTTTTCGGGGGCTGCGGCGGGAGCGGGAGCTTCTTCCTTCTCCCCTTCCACAACAGAACTATGCTGCAGTGACATATTTTCGATCTTCACCTTCAAAAACTCGCCAAATGTGCGGCAATGTGCCAAAACCTTTTCGGGCGTGAGGGTGTGCACGTGGATCTTCACAATGCTATCGGTTTGGAAAGCAACGATGGAGTCACCCACGCTTGAAAGAAACGCCTTAAGCGCATCAAGATCAAAGGTTGCAATATTCGTTTTGGAGTTTTGCAAACGGACCAAAAGCTCGGTGCAATATCCATAGGTCATTACGCTATCGGGACCAAAGCCGTCAAGATCGGGCTCGGGAGTAGCAGCTGCCTTGCTTTTCTTTTCGGTCAGCTTGGCAAATCCCTCTTCGTCAAGGAACTCCTCGCCGTTGAGAACGCGGTTAAAGCCGTCCATAATGTAGAACAGACCTGCTCCGCCACTGTCAACAACGCCTGCCTCGCGCAGAACCGAGAGAATTTCGGGGGTGCGTTCAAGAGATGCGTGCATTTCGTTTACAAGGTCATCAAAGAGCGTTTGAATGGTACTCTCGGGTGTGATGCGGGAAACGGCGTATTCGACCGCCTCGCGTGCAACGGTGAGAATGGTGCCCTCGGTGGGTGTCATGACCGATTTGTATGCTTGATCAACACCTCTTTGCAATGCGCGACCGAACACGGCGGGGTCGGCTTGGTCAACACCCTCGATGCCCTTTGCAGTACCTGCAAAGAACTGCGAGAGGATAACGCCCGAGTTGCCGCGCGCGCCAAGCAGCATACCGTGAGAAAACGCTTTCATAACGTCTGCCAGGTTGTCGCTTTCCAAATTTTCGATGGCGGCAACACCGCTCTCGATGGTCATACGCATATTGTCACCCGTATCTCCGTCGGGAACGGGAAATACGTTGAGCTTATTCACTTCCTCGGCATTGGTGCGCAGCTGCATTGCACCGCCCTTTGCCATTTTAGAAAGCAAATTGCCACCCATTACCTTAATATCTTGCCAGGTTGTTTTCTTTTTTGCGTTGGGATCGTTTGCGGCAGCGGCACGCTCGGCTTTCTTTTGCTTCTGTCTCTTTTTAGAGGCATCCTGCGCCTTGATGATAGCTACAGCCGTTTGATGTACGCTGTTCTTTGCCGCTTTTTTAATTGTTTGGGCGGTAGAAGCCGCAATTTTGGCTACGTCCTCTTTTTTGATCGTCTGCTTTGCTGCGGGCTTTGCAGCCGGCTTTTTAGCAGGAGTCGCTGCTTTTTTTGCTGCAGGGGCTGCTGCTTTTGCTGTCGGCTTTGCCGCGGGCTTGGCAGACGCCGTGGGCGCTACCTTTTTCTTATCTTCTGCCATGGGTAAATCTCCTTATAGTAGGTGGTAAATGCACCGCTCGGTGCAACTGTTATCTTGCGTCGGCAACAAAGAAGAGTGCAATGGTGCCGGGGCCGGAATGTGCGCCGATAACGGGACCGACGTCGGTAAGCACCTTAACCTCTACGCCGTGTCTTTCCTTGAGCATATCGGCAAGCAGCTGTGCATCTGCCGGGCAATCGCCGTGGGAAATGAATACGGTGCCGCTCTCTTTGTTCACTGCTTTTTCGGTGTACTTATCTGCCATAGCAACGATCGAGGTTCTTCTGCCGCGTACCTTGGTCACGGGAATGAGGTGGCCTTCGTTATCCATATAGAGCACGGGCTTGATGCCCAAAAGATTGCCAACGAATGCGGCGGTGGGACTGACACGTCCGCCACGCTTGAGATAAACGAGGTCGTCGACTGTGAACCAGATGCCCATACGGCCGATAAGATCGCGTGCGAATGCCTCGGCTTCTTCAATGGTGGCACCGTTCTTCTTTTGCTCAACGGTCAAATAAACCATCAGACCTTCGCCTGCTGACGCGGCAAGGGTATCGACTGTGACGATCTTTGCCTCGGGGTATTTTTCCTTGAGATCGAGAGACGCCAGACGCGCGGAGTTGTAGGTGGTGCTAAGTCCCGACGAGAAGCCGAGATAAAGCACGTCTTTGCCCTGTTTCAGCGCTTTCTCTTCAAACATTTCGGCAAACGCCTCGGCGTTAACGGCTGCCGTTTTGGCAACACTACCCTCTCTCATTTTGTTATAAAATTCAGCAACAGACATATCGTCGTTGGAATATTCCTTTTCTTCTCCGTCAAAGCGGAAGGTCAAGCTACGGTAGGGTACGCCCCACTCACAAAGCAATTCGGGTTTTAAGTCGCAGGCGGAATCGGTAAAAATAACATAATCTCTCATAAACGTTCTCCTTTTATTTTTATCAATTTCGTTTTTGTTTTATTCGAGTTATTTCAAGAACATACGCAAAAGCTTTGCGTTGACTTTTTTGTCATAGGGTTGATAGCGCATTGGCAGATCGAGCCAGGTCTTTTTATCTACAATGCTCTTTTTGTGCGAAAAGGTATCAAAGCCGACCTTTCCGTGATAAGCTCCCATACCGCTTTCCCCTACTCCGCCAAAGCCCATGTGCGCGGTGGCAAGATGGATGATGACATCATTGATGCAACCACCGCCATACATGCATTTTGATGTGATGCGGCGAACAGTCTTTTTGTTTGACGTAAAGAGGTAAAGCGCTAAAGGACGATCGTGAGAATTAACGGTTTGGATAACCTCATCAATGCTCTCAAATGTCAAAACAGGAAGCACGGGACCAAAGATCTCCTCGCCCATAGCGGCATCTTCCCAAGTGACTTCGGTCATAACCGTGGGAGAAATCTGCAGGGTTTCGGAAGATACGTTGCCTCCGTGAACCACCTTATTTTCGTCAATTAAAGAGCAAATTCTGTCAAAATGCTTTTGGTTGATGATGTGTCCGTAATCGGCATTTTGCAAAGGATTTTTTCCGTATTGGCGGTCGATCTCACTCTTCAAAAGCTCAACAAAACGATCGCGCACCGATGCGTGGCAAAGCAGGTAATCGGGAGCCACACAGGTTTGCCCACAGTTGAGGTATTTGCCAAAGGCAATGCGGCGTGCCGCAAGAGCGAGATTGGCAGTCTCGTCGACAATGCAGGGGCTCTTTCCGCCCAATTCAAGGGTGACGGGCGTGAGGTGCTCGGCAGCTTTTTTCATAACCTCTTTACCGACCCCCTTGCTGCCCGTAAAGAAAATATAATCAAATTTTTGGTCGAGCAAGCAAGCGTTTTCTGCTCTGCCGCCCGTTACAACGGCTACGTATTCGGGATCAAATACGCTCTCGATGAGCTCCTTGATAGCTGCGGCAGCTGCGGGAGCGTATGCCGCGGGCTTGATAACGGCGGTGTTGCCTGCCGCAAGTGCATCGACGAGCGGATCAAGCGTGAGCAGCAGCGGATAATTCCACGGGCTCATGATGAGTGTCACCCCGTAAGGCGAGGGCTTGATGTAGCTGCGAGACGGAAACTGTGCCAAGGGAGTGTGCACACGCTTCTCTTTTGCAAAGTTGTCAATGTGCTCCAACATATAGCTGATTTCATCAAGCACCATGCCGATCTCGCACATATAGCTTTCAAAATTAGACTTACCAAGATCCTTTTGCAAAGCATCGGACAGTTCTTTCTCGCGCGACACAATAGCGGCATAAAGCTTTTTGAGTGCCTTTTTGCGATAGCACGTGCAAAGCGTTTTTCCACTCTCAAAAAATGCTCTTTGTCGGCTCACAAGAGCAGAAATTCGTTGCTGATCCATAAAAGCTCTCCCCATTTATAAATAGGATATATCCATCGCTATCACAGTATTTTACCACAAAATAGCGAATTTGTCAATAGTTTTATGTAAATTCGCGTGCGAGCGCGCGCACGCGCGCGAGAGAAACGGGAGAAAGCGAATCTGAAACGCCTTCTCCCTGCCATTCCTTTACCGTCCCAAAAGCTCTAAAATTTTGAATCGGGCACGGTAAACGGGCTGATCACTTTCGGTGATGATCTTGTATTGCGTGGGGGTAAAGCCGACCGAAATACAAGCATCCTCAGCCACCTCTTCCTTTACGGTTGCCGCGCCGAGGCAAAGGGGTGGGAAAAGACAGCACCACCAATTCTGCCCCTCGCCCTTGCCAAGGCAGACGCGCATCGAGATATATTCCCCTGCAGGAAAGCAAAGACTGTCGTAGGTGCGCGTAGGATACTCCTCAATTCCCATTTCGATGTGCACGGCATCGTCAAAGCCCTCTCGGCGCAAAACGGCTTGTGCGGTTTCGGTCAGGAGCGTGCGGTTTTCCTTCAAACACGCAACTGCTTCTTCTCTTGTTTGGCAATCCTGCAAAAGCGGTACGGTTACCTCAAGTATTGCATCGCGAACCTCGAGCTTGACGGCTTGATCCTCCTCGCTATCCGAGTTGGCAAGTACGTGCAGGCGCACGACCTTGTTATAGATCTCCTCTTCCCCGTGCACGGGCAATAGCCCGACAAGGAGCAAAAGCATTGCCGTAAGCACCGACAGTGTAAGTATTCTTTTGTAAAACATAATAAAACCCTCCTTTTTGGTTTCTGCATAGTCAGCATTGTCCAAAAAAGAGGGTTTTTATTCATTTGTTTGATCATTCAAACTGAATTGCACAAACGATGCGTTGCATTGCCTCGGCAATATCGGATGCGATGAGCGTGCATCCTGCCGCCTTGGCGTGTCCGCCGCCGTCGAATTTACGGCAAAGCGCGGCTACGTCATAGGAGCCGTTTGAGCGAACCGACACGCGGAACTTGCCCTCGGGGAGCGGTTGGCGGATGCAAAGTGCGACCTCAACGCCCGAAAGCGAGCGCGGAATGTCAACCAAGGCCCCCAAGTCCTCGTCTCCCAATCCGAGCGCCGCCTTGAGCGCATAGGGGAAGGTTACGACCGCGATTTTGCCATCGGCAAAAAGCTCCATATTGGAGATAGCTGCCGACTGTGCGCGCAGACGCTCCATGCTTTTGTTTTCAAACAACCGACGGTTGATCTCAGCACAGTCGATGCCGCTTGCCACAAGCTCGGCAGCACGAAGGTGCGTTTCGGGAGTTACGTTGGAATAACGGAAGCAGCCCGTATCTCCACTGATAGCGGCATACAGATCGATGCACATCTCCTCGTCGATAACAATGCGCTCCTGTTCTGCCAGCTTGGTGATCAGATCAAAAATGATCTCCCCCGTTGCCGCCGCGCCCTCGCGGATGTAATTTTGTGCACCGTAGGCATCGTTGCCCTCATGGTGATCGATCTTGATATCAACACTCTCACCAAACGCTTCGGCAAGCGTTCCCATTTGCGAAACCGAGGCGGTATCAACAGCGATAACACGTGCGGGCTCAAAACCGTCAAGAACGGCATCGGCAAGAACCGTTTCCTGCGTTCCGTTCATTAAAAATTGCAGATACTCGGGAACTTCCTCTTGGCAAATGCAGCGCGTGGGAGAGCCAAGCTGCTGCATAACATTAGAAAGTGCAAACGCCGAGCCAACGGCATCGGCGTCGGGATTGCGGTGGAAGATGATGAGCGTATCGAGAGGGGCTTCCAGCACCTCGATCAGCTCATCGAGATTGGTCAAATGCTCGCTCATACGTCCTCTTCTTCTTCCTCGTCCTCTTCGGGTTGAATGTCAAGGGTGTTGAGAATGGACGCGATGTGCGCGCCGTATGCTACCGAGACGTCGGCAACAAAGGTCAATTCGGGAGTAATGCGTAAATTGAGAGACCTTGCCAGCTCGCGGCGGATAAAGCCGGTGGCTGCCTTAAGTCCCTTGGCAACCTCCTTTTGATCGCCACCCATAACCGAGTAATAGATCTTTGCAAATTTGAGATCGGGGGTGCAGTCTGCCGCCGTAACGCTGATAAACGCCTCGCTAACGCGGGGATCCTTTACGCGGCGCAAGATCATTGTCAGTTCCTTTTGCATCTCCTCGTTGATGCGTCCTCTTCTATAGTTTGCCATGCTTTATTTCCTTTCGTCAAGACAAGAAAACGGCCTTCCCTTTTTGCGAAAAGCCGTTTTCGGATGTAAAATCAATATTACGCTTCCATTTGTTCTGCATTGGCGATAACTGCCTCTGCGGGAACCTCAAAGGTTTCTGCTTCTGCTGCTACTGCTTCCTCTGCGGGTGCTGCAACAGCATCGAGATCGGTTGCTTCACCTTCCAGAACGGGTTGCTCCTTGGGGAAGAACTTTCTATAAACCTTTACACAGATATAGCAAATTGCGCCGATAGCGAGCAGAATGCCCAAAATCTTCAAAATCTTGCTTCCTCTTTTTGCGTTTTGGTTTTCCATTTTCATACCTCCATAGTGTGGCATAGTTCCACGATTAAACTCGTACTATAGAAAGTATACCACATTTTTTTGAAAAATCAATAGTTTTGCGAAAAAAATTTTTATTTTTTTGAAAAAATCTATTCCTTTTTTGCCCATTCTGTGATAATATGATAAGGAACAAATGAGAGAAGGGAGAGAGATCGATGACCTACCGTCGGCTCTGCGCAATACTGCAGGATGCAAAAATAGAAGATGCCGAGTGGGATGCGCTCTGCTTGATGGAGCATTTTTGCCATACTTCTCCCTCTCTTTTGCGTGCCGCTCCCAACCGCGATTATGAAAACGCTGAGCTTGAGAATGCTATTTGCCGTCGGCTCTCGCACGAGCCGCTCCAATACATTCTTGGTGAGTGGGCGTTCTACCGCCAGACCTACGAGGTGACGCCAGACTGTCTCATTCCGCGCGCAGACACCGAAATTTTGGTAGAGACCGCCATTCGTCTTTTGCCGATTGGCGCACGCTTTGCCGACCTTTGCACGGGTAGCGGCTGCATTGCCGTTTCCACGCTTGCCGAACGCCCCGACACAAATGCGATAGCGCTTGAAAAGTTCCCTGCGACATTGGCACTCGCAGAGCGCAACGCTGCTAAAAACGGTGTTGCCGCACGCTTTCGGGGAGTTCTTGCCGACGTTCTCTCCCTCTCTCCTGCACTTGCAGAGGATGCGCCCCTTGATGCCATTCTCTCCAATCCGCCATACATTCCCACCAAGGATATTGCCGCCCTCTCCCCTGAGGTACACAAGGAGCCCTCGGTGGCGCTTGACGGCGGTGCGGACGGTCTCATCTTCTATCGCGCTATCTTGGAGCGTTACTCCCCTCTTTTGAAGGAGAACGGATTTTTCCTGTTTGAGATCGGCTTTGACCAAGCAGACGATCTCATTACCCTTGGCAAGGAACACAATTTTGCACACGTTCGCGTGATTTGCGACCTTGGCGGTCGTGACCGCGTGGTTTATCTTTCCAATATCCCCTTTGACGAAAGGAGCACTATACTTTGAACATCGTTGTACTTGCAGGCGGTTACTCCCCCGAGCGCGAGGTCTCTCTCACCTCGGGCAGTCTCATTGCCAACGCCTTGATTAAAAACGGACACAGCGTTCTCCTCTTGGACGTTTACTGCGGCATTCGCGAACTGCCGCGCAATCCCTTTTCCCTTTTCAAAACTGAGGCGACCTATTCGCACACCATCAGCGAGGAAGTCCCCGATCTAAAGAAATTAAAAGAAGAAAACGGCAACTCCGAAAGCTTGATCGGCCCTAACGTTCTCTGGCTCTGCCGCATGGCAGACCGCGTATTCCTCGCTTTGCACGGAGCAATGGGCGAGAACGGTCAATTGCAAGCAACCCTTGACAACTACGGTATCCGTTACACGGGCTCGGGTTACGTTGGTTCCTTGTTGGCTATGGACAAAGACCTTGCCAAGCGCCTTTTGCGCGATGCGGGTGTGCGCACACCCGATTGGGTATACGTTGACCCCACGCTCCCCGAGAGCCGTGAGACGATCCTCTCCAAGATCGGTTTGCCTTGTGTTATCAAGCCCACAAGCTGCGGCTCGAGTGTAGGCGTTACCATTGTGGAAAGCGAGAGCGAGCTCGATGCCGCTCTTGCCGCCGCCGCTCCTTGGGGTGATCGCGTGCTTGCCGAAAAGAAGATCGCAGGTCGCGAATTGACGGTTGGCATCCTTGACGGTCAAACACTTCCTATTGTTGAAATTATCCCCAACGATGGATTTTACGATTACAAAAACAAGTATCAGGGCAACACACGTGAGATCTGCCCTGCCGAAATTCCTGCCCGCGTTGCCAAAAAGGCAGCCGAAGCAACACAGCGCGGCTTTGCTGCTCTCCGCCTGCGCGGATACGCGCGCTTTGACTACATCATGGACGAGGACGGCAAGGTCTGGTGCCTGGAAGCCAACACTCTGCCGGGCATGACTCCCCTGAGTCTGCTCCCCATGGCGGCCGCCGCTGCCGGAATTTCCTATGAGGAATTGTGCGAGAAGATAATTGAATTGTAAGGGATAAATTGTGGGGGAACTTCTTTCGAGAAGTTCCCCCACACCCCTTCAAGAACTTTCTAACAAAGGGGTCAAAAAAAAAATTGTTGCTTCACTAATAGACAGTCGACGCGAACACTGGGTTCGCTTTGGCTGTCGCAAGCCGGCGGGTACCCCCAAGACCCTGCTCGTTAAGAAAGTTGTTTACCGGCGGCAAAAAAGGTGGACCGAGAGAATTTCTCTTAGCCCACCATTATTTAGTATACCACACTTTTTTGAGTTTGTAAAGAGAAAACGCAATAAAATTGGGCATTTATTACAATTTCTGCTTTTTCTACAAAAATTAAATTCACATTTCTTACAATTTGCCATATTGACGAGCAGAAAAAAATGTGCTATAATAAAGACACCAAAGAAAAGGAGGACGGTCCGATGAAATACTAAATCGGGACTTTCTCATTCGGGTGATCATTCAAAACCAAAGAACGGAAAGAGAGACGGTTCGCGGAACCGGTATCTGCACAATGCGAGTGCAGAAAAACACGGCGGTGTTACGTATGATATAGAGAAAGGTAATGCGAAAGATTACCGAGGTAGATGTTCCGTTCAAAGCATCACGAATGAAAAACGTCCAAAAAAATTCGCCCCTCATATAACGAACATGCGAAAACAAAGGGTATTCTTGTTAGAGAATTAGAAAATTGGTTTTGGGATATGACGGAAAATGACGGGCAGACTAACGAAAGAGAGGATAACAAAAGATGCTAGATACCAAGAATCACGAGAAGTGACCCTTGAGTGGTGGGATTACAACCTTCATTCAAGGGTCACTTCTTTTTTTGGGGAACGGTTCAATTCGCGCAGAACAAAAGCCACACTAAGCAAGCAATTCAAATTCGGCTGATATTTTACGCGCACTCTACATCATTCACTCCCCTGCCCTGTGGCAGGTTTTTATATGCCGATTTTTTCTTCTTGACTTTCTTCCAAAAATATGATAAAATAAAAAATGTCGAAAAATCCCCTATTAAGCACAAGGAGAATTCAACACATGATTTGGGCTATTATTTTGTTTGCCGCGACCTACGTTGGTATGCTCACCTTTTCCAAGTACCGTCCCTACATTGCGCTCGGTTCGGCGCTTATTTTTATCGTTACCGGAATGTTACCGCTCGGCGACATCTTTGGTGCGATTGACTTCAATGTCCTTTTGATGATTGCGGGCACTATGGGTCTTGTTCAACTCTTTATCGATAGCAAAATGCCTGCCCGTCTTGCAGATTTGGTTATGATAAAGGTACCCAACGTGCAAATGGCTGCCGTTGCCCTTGCCCTTTTTGCAGGTGTGATTTCGGCGTTTGTTGACAACGTGGCAACCGTTTTGATGATTGCCCCCGTTGCACTTGCAATTTGCCAAAAGCTGAACACCAATCCCGTTCCCTTTATTATCGGTATTGCCGTGTCTTCCAATCTGCAAGGTGCGGCTACTCTGGTTGGCGACACCACCGCCATCATGCTCGGCTCCTATGCCAACATGAGCTTCCTTGACTTCTTCTGGTACCAAGGCAAGCCCGGTATGTTCTTTGCTGTTGAGCTCGGTGCTGTTATTTCCGCTTTTATTCTTGCTTGGATCTTCCGCCGCGAAAAAGGAAAGATCGGCAAGGATCAACCCCTGACTCCCGTTACCGACTACGTTCCCACCTGCCTTTTGGTGGGTACAATCGTACTTTTGATCGTCGCTTCCTTTATTCCCAACAAGCCCTCTATTACCAACGGCTTAATTTGTGTTTCTTTGATGATTATCGGCATGGTTTACAATGCCATCAAAAGCAAGGACGTCAAATCGGTTCTTGTTCCCGTCAAGGCGATCGACTTTGAAACCATTGGACTGTTGCTTGGTCTCTTCCTGATGATCGGCGGTATTTCTTACATGGGCGTTATTGATGCCATTGCAGGCATTTTGGCAAAGCTTGGCGGCGGAAACGTATTCCTGCTTTACACCGTTATCGTTTGGGCATCTGTGCTCATTTCGGCATTTATCGACAACATTCCTTACGTTGCAACCATGCTCCCCGTTATCACAGGACTTGCGGCGGCACTCAACATCGACCCTACCATTCTTTATTTCGGTCTGCTTTCGGGTGCGACGCTTGGCGGCAACTGCACACCCATCGGTGCCTCTGCAAACATCACGGGTATTGGTATCCTTCGCAAAGAGGGATACGAAGTGAAGAACAAGGACTTCTTCCGCATTGGTATTCCCTTCACGCTTGCGGCAATCATTCCCGCATACATTTATCTGTGGATCTTCTACGGAATGTAATGGCTTTGCGGAAATAAAAAAGAAAATCTATTGACTTTATCAGTATTCAATGATATAATAGTGCGGGTGAATGGCAGAGCTGTCATTCACCCGCATACTGTGAGGAAGGAGAGGTACACAAAATGAAAAAGACAAAGACCGAAGAGATGTATGCCCACATGAGCCCATGGCGGCTGTTTTTTGTGGTTGCCGCTCCCGGTATGATCAGTATGTTTGCAATGTCGATCTACTCCATTTTTGAAGGGATCTTCATTGGACAAACGCTCGGTGAGAGTGCATTTGCCGCGGTCAATATTGCAATGCCCCTGGTTATGATCAACTTCTCGCTCGCCGACCTCATTGGCGTAGGTGCCTCGGCTCCCATTTCGATCGCCCTTGGCAAAGAGGATTACAAAACGGCAAACAACGTCTTCTCTTGCGCGGTCATTCTCAACTTTTTGGCATCTGCTTTGATGGGTTGTATCATGTTCTTTGCCGCCGAGCCCTTGGCGCGTTTGATGGGTGCAGATGACGTTCTCCTCGAAACGTCGGTGCGCTATTTACGCACCTATGCACTCTGCGGACCTGTGACAACCATCTTTTTTGCAATGGATAACTACCTGCGCATTTGCGGACACGTCAAAACCAGTATGTTTGTCAACATCGGTTGCAATTTGGGCACGCTCGGATTTTTGACCTTGTTCCTCCTTGTTCTCGATATGGACGTTGTTGGCTCTGCGCTTGCTACCTGCATTTCGATGTGCGCGTGTGCGGTGATCTGTCTTATCCCCTTTTTGCGTAACACACAGCTGCTCAAATTTACAAAACCCAAGTTTAGTTTTGCACTCTTCAAGCAAATTGCGGCGTGCGGCTCGCCTATATTCCTTAACAATATTTCGGGGCGTGTAACCTCGATTTTGATGAACATCTCGCTGATGACGCTCGGTGTTAAGCTACTTGGCGAGGGCGGCGGACAGACTGCCGTTGCCGTTTATGCGGTGCTGATGTACGCAAGCGACCTTTGCTGGCCGCTCCTTTACGGCATTGCCGACTCGCTTTCCCCCGCGCTCGGTTACAACTGGGGTGCGAAGAATTACGGCCGTGTGAAGAAAATCGTTAAATGTGCCTACATCGGCACAGCGATTATCGGCTTGGTTTCTACGTCGTTCCTCTTCTTCTTCCCCGGTACGATCGCCTCGTGGTTTGTCAATGCGGAAGACTCACGGTTGCTTGAAATCTCGACGCACGCCATTCGACTGTTCTGCTTCTCCTACCTCTTCCGTTGGTTTGGCGTGACTACGCAAAGCTATTTCAGCGCGATTGAAAAGCCGCTGCAGGCAACCCTCATTTCGGTTGGCACGGCATTTGTATTCCCCGTCGTTCTCCTCGGTGCTCTTTGGAGCTTTGGTCTTGACGGCATTTGGTTCAACTTTGTTGGCGTTAATGCGCTAACCTCGGTTCTCTCTGCCCTTCTGCTTGGCAGACTGATGAAAGAAATCGATAAGAGAGAAAAAGAACTGACAGCAGAATAACAGCAAGGGCTGACCACACGGTCAGCCCTTATCATTTTTATGCCACAGTAATGATACGTGTAAGAATCGTTTTTAGCTTTTTATTTGTTTTGCCCGATTGATCGGGATAATAGAAATCGGAGTAAGCCAAAAGTGCTTGATTTGGCCCAATTGGCTTTAAGTCCACGTTGCAGCAAGAGCCAGCCCATTGATGGAAATTCGGTTGCTTTGGCGGATCGTTCATCAAATGGCTTCTGTCCTCCCCCGTCATAATTTCAATCGGTTCTTCCCATTCTATACCGGATGGATCATCGGTTGCACGAACATAAATTCCCGGTCTGCCATAGGCAGCCAAAGTAACGCCGCACTCCAGCTTGACAAGGTTTGGCAATACACCGCACTTATCAAATTCCGTGGGTTCAGAGAAGGTCTTGCCGCCGTCGGTGGAGCGAACGAAGTACATGGGATTCCATTCGGGTCCCCCAAGAAAAACGCTGGTTGCGCGCAAAAGAACGATCATAGAGCCGTCATCCATAAACTCCAAAGACGCCTCGGAAAAGCCGTCGCACATATATGCCGTGGGGTGCTTGGTGGTGTTGGGAATGTAAGGGATATACCCTGCAAGTTCAAAGGTGTGTCCGTTATCTTGTGACTTGTAAAGAAGCGATGCCCCGTACACATCAACGCCACCGTTATAGGGATTGAGGTGCGCGCCGGAGTAGGACGTGAGCCAAATGTTTCCTTCTTTGTCTGTGCGAAATCCGCGCCCGTAGGGCGAGAAAGGTGCCATAACGAAATCCTCTCCCCGAATAACACCGTGCACCGACATATTGGGGTGAATCACCTTGACGTGCTCTTCGGTGCCGAGCATCTCCCCTTTTTTGATCCGATAACCAATCCACTCCTTTTTTGCATATTGATCGGGCAGGGTTGCCAAATCGTAAATGTAATTCGCCGCTCCCCAAATATCCCGATACATAAACGCAGGGTAGGGCCAGCTTCCGTCTTCTTCTTTAACAATCTTGTCACTTGGCAAGCGCTGTGTTACGATGCGGGCGGGCTTCAGGTCTTCCGTTTTGCAGGAAAGCCCCGTTACCAAGGGAAAATACAAGCGGTCGCCGCTTGGCAAAAGATATCCTACCTCGCGTGTGAGTGCGCGGTCGGTTCTTTCCCAAGTAACACCTTTATCCTTTGAAATACACCAAACGTCTTTGTTTTTTCCAAACTCCGCCCAGTTATCGTCTGCTGCGTGTGTCTTAATTGCCAAGGTGCCGTCGGCACAGTTCAAAATTTCGGGGAATTGTATCTCTCCCCAATGGCTATCCTCATACGCAGGACCTTGATAGACCACGCTTTCTTTGCTGACATTGATTTTCATATGCGTTCTCCCTTTGATGCATTGGCATCTTGTTGCATTTTGGCGGTATGCTTTGCGATTTGTAATGAATTATTTTTGCAGCTTCTCGGTAAAATCGCTCATCATTTCGCTGATTTTGATGTTTTGCGGGCAAACCTCCTCGCAGGCACGGCAAGATAGGCATGCCGCGGGGCGCTTTTCCTCAGGCAGCGATTTGATCACCATTTGGGGAACGAATGCTCCCTTTACGTAGTTGAACTCGTTATAAAGCTCGATGAGCATCGGAATATCGAGCTGCATCGGACAATGCGTTGTGCAATAGCGGCAGGCGGTACACGGGAGTGTATCCTTTTCGGTCATCTTTTGTGCAACGTCCAAAATGAGTGCCATTTCTTTTTCGTTAAGCGGCTTTTCGGTCTCGTATGTAGCAATATTTTGGCGCAGCTGCTCAAAGTTCGACATACCCGAAAGCGTCATGCCCACGTCGGGGATCGTTTGCAAAAAGCGGAATGCCCACTCGACGACAGATGCCTCGGGACGAGCTTCCTTGAGCATTTTTTCATAATCCTCTTCCAAAGAAACGAGTTTGCCGCCGCGCACGGGCTCCATAACCCAGATGGGCAGGTTATATTCGCGCAACAGATCGACCTTTGCCTTGGCATTTTGCAGCTTCCAATCCAGCCAGTTGAGCTGAATTTGGCAAAACTCCATGTGCTCGCCATACGCATCAAGGAAGCGGCGCATGGTATCAAGCGTACCGTGCGTGGACACACCGAGGTGACGGATGCGGCCGTTCTCCTTTTGCTTGAGCAGGTATTCCAAAATGCCGTATTTGGGGTCTAGGTAACCGTCTACGTTGTTCTCGCAGAGGTTGTGGAACATGTAAAAATCGAAATATTTCACACCGCATTTTTCAAGCTGTCGCTCGAAAATTTCCTCAACGCGCTCCATGTTCGCGGTGCTAAATCCCGGGAACTTAGATGCAAGATAAAAGCTATCTCTGGGGTAATCGGCAAGCACCTTGCCGATCGCGATTTCGGACTGTCCGTCGTGGTAGCCCCACGCGGTGTCGTAATAGTTGATGCCCTTCTCCATTGCGTATGCGACCATTTCGCGTACGGCGTCCATATCAATCTTGCTTTGTTCGTCTCCAATGATCGGCAATCTCATACAGCCCATACCGAGCGCGGAGAGCTTTTTGCCTTTGAATTCTCTGTAAATCATACGGTTTTTCCTTTCTGTTCTCAAACAAATTGGTAAGCGCGTCATATCCTTGTTGCTGTTAGCATCAGTATATCACAAAAAATGCAAAAAGTCAACTCACGTGAGAGGATTTGGCAGGTATATAACATAAAAAATCACAAAAAATATCCTCATTACAATGGGGGTGAAATGATGAATTCGATTTGGAGCGAAACGGTGGAACGCAAATCCTTTGCGCCGTTAACAGAAACAAAAAGCACCGATGTGCTCATCATCGGCGGCGGCATTGCAGGCATTCTGTGCGCCCACAAGCTCAAAAATGCGGGCGTGGATTGTGTCTTGGTAGAGGCAGATGAAATTTGCAGAGGCATTACGCAGGACACTACCGCAAAGATTACACTTTTGCACGGCTTACTGTATGACAAAATGATCTGCCGATTCGGCGAGGAAAAAGCGGGGCTTTTTACACGGGCGCAAGAGAATGCCATCAAAGAATATGCGCACCTATGCCGCAATATCGACTGCGACTTTGAGAGAAAAGACACCTACGTTTACTCCCTTGACGGTCGCAAAAGGATTGAAAAAGAGGTCGATGCCCTGAAGTGCCTGGGCGTAAAAGCAGAGGTCTCAAACGGCGGCGATCTCCCCTTTTCTGTGGCGGGCGCGGTGCGCGTAAAAAATCAGGCACAGTTTCATCCTTTGAAATTCTTATATACGCTTGCAAAAGATCTCCCGATTTACGAGCATACAAAAGTGACAAATCTCATGCCGCATAAAGCGGTCACAAACCACGGAGTGATCACCTTTTTGAAGCTCATCGTGGCAACGCACTTCCCCATTTACAACAAGCACGGCGCGTATTTTCTCAAGCTTTATCAGCACCGCTCCTACGTTTTGGCACTTGAGGGTGCTCCCCTGCTTGACGGAATGTGGGTGGACGAGAGCAACACGGGGCTTTCCTTTCGCACATACGGTAACCTCTTATTGTTGGGCGGCGGCGGACACCGCACGGGCAAAACGGGCGGCTGCTGGCAAGAGCTTGAGGCGTTTGCAAAGAAATATTATCCACGGGCCAAAGTCACCGCAAAATGGGCAACGCAGGATTGCATGACGCTTGACGATATCCCCTATATCGGGCAGTATTCCAAAAGGACTCCCGACACCTTTGTAGCAACAGGATTCAACAAATGGGGCATGACAAACGCAATGGTGGCATCCAATATTTTGTGCGACCTTGTGCAAAAGAAGGCAAATTCCTATGCAGAGGTCTTCTCTCCCTCGCGCAGTATTTTGCGCCCACAGCTTGCCATCAATGCGTGGGAATCTGCCGCGGGGCTCCTCACGCCCACCGCTCCCCGTTGCCCACACCTTGGCTGCGCTCTCAAGTACAATTCTGCCGAGCACACATGGGACTGCCCCTGTCACGGCTCTCGCTTTGATGAGGACGGCACTTTAATCAATAACCCCGCAACGGACGATAAAAAATAAGAGCATATTTTAGTGTTTCGCGGGAAATACTAACCCCGAAACCAAAAAGTGGAGGTAAATATGTTCAAACACGAAAAACAGTTATTCCATCCCGTAGCAGTCGAAAGACCAAACCCACAGTACGCGGCTCTTTTGCAGGAGCAGCTTGGAGGCGGAAACGGTGAACTGAAAGCCGCAATGCAGTATATGTCGCAAAGCTTTCGCATCAAGGATCCCGAAATTAAGGATCTTTTCCTTGACATTGCCGCCGAAGAGCTCGGCCATCTTGAAATGATAGCACAAACCATCAATCTACTCAACGGTCACGATGTCGATGCCGCGAAGGTGCAAGCAGGAGAAATACAGGCCCACGTCCAAAACGGACTCAACCCCGGACTCATCAACGCCTCCGGCTATTCTTGGACAGGCGATTACGTCACCGTCACAGGAGATTTGTGCGCTGATCTGCTCTCCAATATCGCATCCGAGCAGAGAGCCAAAGTCGTTTATGAGTATCTCTACCGACAGATTGAGGACAAAAAAGTGAGAGAAACCATCGATTTTCTGCTTAACCGTGAGGAAGCGCACAACCAAATGTTCCGTGACGCCTTCAACAAAGTGCAGGAAAGCGGCTCGAACCGCGACTTTGGTACGACCAAGGCGGCAAAAATGTATTTCTCCATGTCCAATCCCGGTCCCAATACTTTTGCAACCGGCGAAACACACGCACCGGCTTTCAAATAAAAAAGGCAGAGCACTTTCTTTTTTTGGAAAGTGCTCTGTTTTTTACAAAATCATTCTTCGTCTTTCCACTCTACCACAGGTTTGTCGGCATACTTCTTTTTGAAGATGCGACGGCGGAAGAGGAAGATCGTGTAGATCACCCACAAGACGAAGAAGATTGCACAAGCGATGATCGCGTTTGTCAGCGACTTGCCCGCAAAGCCCAACAAAAGCAGCAAGGGAGCGATCATGACCATTGCGGGGAAATTGGAAAGAATGTAGAGACTGGATGTGGGAGTACGCAAATTGGGGTCGGTCTCCTTCATCAAAATCACACCGTTGGAAGCGGTACCTGTCAGTGTACCAAAGCTCATCAAAAACATTTCGTGCTCAAAGCCACAAAAGCACTCCTTGGTTGCCTTGCGAATATACGCGAAGGTAAGAATTGCACCCAAAGCGCTGAGAATAATGATAGGGAGAATGTAGTTCTTGATGTCGTTGATCTCGATTGCGGCAACACCTGCAACGATCATAATGTCAAAGGCAAATCCGGAGATGCGGTCCATTTGATAGTTGTTGATATACTCGCGGTTCATCAACTTACCCTTGCGAAGCATCTTAACAACTGCTTTGATCAGCATTGCAGCCAAAGATGCCCAAAGGAAGTTGAATCCCCAAGCGATGCTGTTGGTAAAGTTGGAAATAACGCCGAGCAAGCACATAAAACCAAAGGAAAGCGCATAGGCAAGCGCCACAAAGCCGGCTTGCAGGGTGAACTTATCGACCGATTCGTTGTCGGGGATCTCCTCAACGCCCTCCTCTGCTTGCTCGTTTACTTGTTGTACGGGCTTGCCGTCACGAATCTTGAGAGTACCGCGCTTTTTGTGAATATTGATGTAAAAAATACCGAATACCGATGCCACAACAAAGCCGATGGAAGCCAAGGAAAGGCCAAAGCTACCGTTGCCTGCAAACTGTGCTGCCGCGGTGTTGGTAAAGTTGATATCCCAGCTCAAAGCATTTCCGGGGCCTTGACCGAATGCCAAGGGCAGGATCAAGCCGCAGATGTAGGAAACGATCTGCTCACCGTGCTGTGTAATAAAGAACATCAAAATGGTTACACCAAGTCCCACAAAGGCCTGCAGCATATAAGTGCCGCCTTGCAGCGCACCGAACTCGAAAACCTGTGCCTTGTTTGTTTTGTGTGAACTCTTCTCTGTTTTGAGCGTCATAGCGGCAAAGCCGATGGCAAGGCAGTGATAGGTAATAACCTGCATCATGCGGTTATCCACCAAAACAAAGCCGAATTGCTTGCAAATAATATCTACAATGAGAAGTAACGTTCCACCCAAAAGTGCGGAAGGAACGAGACATTTGCGGAAGAGTGGAATTTTGCGGCGCATAATATTACCCACCAGCAAAAAAATCATCAAAAGACCAAGCTGTACCAAAAAGCTCCATACCTGACCGTAATTAGCAAGTGAAAAATTCCAATCCATATTTTGCCCTCCTTGTTGTTAAAAAACGTTTGGAACAGTGTTGTTTACACAAAACAGCAGATCGTGTCATCTTGCATTGTGTAATGAACGGACATATTATAGCATATTTTTGCAAAAAAGTCAAGCCCTGCTCTTTTTTTGAGATTTTTCCGCTCCAAAACAACGAAAAAGCGCACAAAAGGCAAAGTATTTATAGAATACTATTGCTTTTTGCTGTAAAATATGTTAGAATATAAGTTGCGTGACAAATTAACCCATTCCATTTCACAAAAAAGGAGAATTGTCTTATGATGCAAACAATGAAACGCAGCTTGGCCCTGTTCCTAGCGCTTTTGATGTGCTTGGCATTCCTGCCCGCACTCTTCTTGGGAACAAGTGCCGCAGAGGTCACCTACAAGTATGCAGGCGACTACATCTACAACTGGGGCACTCGCGGTGAGACCGCAACCTTCCTCTCCCCCAATGCAGAAAAATTCTATACCGACGATCCTTACGATGAGCTGTCTGCTTACGCGGGCGGCACAGGCGTCTCCGATGCGCCCAAGAGTGCTCTTTACAACGCTCTGCAAGCCCTGATGAAGGACGCACACAGACATGAAACCAACTATCAGGATACCAGATATCTTTACCAATACACCGACTGCCAGAACAACGGCGCAAACGGTGGAAAGATTTCCTCCTTCTACTCCGGCAAGGACATCGGTCCTGCATGGGACGGCGGCGGTACTTGGAACCGTGAGCACACCTGGCCCAACAGTAAGGGCTTGGGCGGCAATGACGAAAACGACATTATGATGCTCCGCCCCACCGCTTCGAGCGAAAACGGCGCGCGCAGTAACGATGCGTACGGCAAGAGTGCCGGCTACTATTACCCCAATACCGAATCAAACGACAAATACGACGTTCGCGGCGACGTAGCTCGTATTTTCCTTTACGTCTACGTTCGTTGGGGCAACGTAAACGGCAACGGTCAATACACCGCCTGGGGCACCGGTGGCGTAATGGAGAGCGTTGAAGTCCTGCTTGAATGGATGGAAGCCGACCCCGTTGACACCTGGGAGCTTGGCCGCAACGACTCCGTTGAGTCCATTACCGGTACACGTAACGTATTTGTTGACTACCCCGAGCTTGCATTCCTGCTCTTTGGTGAGGAGATCCCCACCGATATGACCACTCCCTCCGGTGAGGCAAACAACTCCGGTTGTGACCACAACAATTTTGATGCAGGTGTTGTCATTGCCGCAACCTGCACCGATAAGGGCTACACCATTTTTACTTGCCAAACCGCAAACTGCGGCTACAGCTACAAGAGCAATATAACTCCTGCCATCGGTCACAACTACGTGTCCGGCGCTTGTACCGCTTGCGGTGAAGCAGAACCCGTAACCCCCTCCAAGCCCACCTACGTAACCGAGCCCATTCCCGGCAAGGCGTACAAGCTTGGACTTTACTCCACCGATAAGAGCTCTGAATACTACTTTGTAGGCACTATGGATGGCTACTACGGTGCAACCGACGTCAATTTTGAAAAAGGCGTTGATACCTTTGTTGAAACCACCTCCGGTGGCTATTACCTCTACTTTGTAAACGCAAGCGGCAAAAAGCAATACATCAATTTGGTTGTCAGCGGTACACACCGCAACTTTACCTTTGCTGACACCGCTACCTCGGTATTCACTTGGGATGCTGAAAAGAGCGCACTCTACACCACCGTTTCGGGTGAAATCTGCTACATAGGCACTTACGGTTACTACGTAACCATGGGTGTTTTGCAAACCTCCAAGCTGAACAGCAGTGACTACATTGCACGTCTTTACGCAATGAGCGCCGGCTCCGATACCCCCACCTGCGAGCATAGCTACAAAGCAACCGTAACCGCTCCCACCTGCGACAGCGAGGGCTACACCGTTTACACCTGCACCCTGTGCAACGATATGTATCTTGGTGAAAAGACCCCTGCGAAGGGACACATTTATGCCGGCGGCACTTGCATTCACTGCGGTGCTAAGAAGCCCACCGAAACCATTGTAACTATCAGCTTTGATAACATCGAAAACCGCACATCCTATAGTACCTCTCAACAAGTTTGGGAACAAAACGGCATTACCATTGTAAACAATAAGGCAAGCGCTACCAGCAACGTAGGCGATTACTACAAGCCCGCACGCTTCTACAAGGGCTCGAGCGTAACCATCTCCTACCCCGGCATGACGGGGATCGAGATCGACTGTGCGAACTTGGATAACAAGTACGTTGACAGCTGGCTCGGCGTTCAAAACGCTACCGCAGTCAAGAACGGTAACAGCATCATCATTGTTTTTGATACCCCCGTTGATTCCTTTACCTACACAAATCTTTCGGCTCAAGCACGCGCCAACAAAATCACCGTTTATGCAAAACCTGCAACAACTGCGTGCGAGCATATCAACTACACAACCGGAGGTGCTATTGCAGCAACCTGCACCTCCGAGGGACGCACGGGCACAACCTACTGCACCGATTGCGGCGAGCTCCTTGAGGCAGACAGTGCAATTCCCGCACTCGGCCATAAGGAAATTGCTTATGAGGGCAAGGATTCCACTTGCTCCGAAAAGGGCTGGAAGGCATACATAATCTGTGAGAGATGCGGTTACACCACCTATGAGGAACTTCCCGGCACCGATCACGCATTTGGCAAATGGACACGGATCAAGGCACCCACCTGTACCGAGGCAGGCATGGAGCGCAGAGACTGCGAAAACTGCATCTGCTATGAAACCAGAGAGATTGCAGCTCTCGATCACAAGGACGAAAACGCAGATAACGTTTGCGACACTTGCAACGAGCAGATGCAACCCGAAGCAGAGGAGCACGTTTGCAAAGAAGTAAGCGCATTCCAAGCATTCATCAACAAGATCATCAACTTCTTCCGCAAGCTGTTCGGCATGCCCGAGCTCTGCCCCTGCGGTGAGGTAATTCTTGAAAAAGAAGACCAATAACAAAATTAAGCGGTGAGCTTCGGCTCACCGCTTTTCTTTTATTTGATTGCTTTAATCTGCAAGAATAATATCTTTTCTGTAGCAATGATATCCTTCAGGAAAACGCTCGTCATCGCTTTCCTCAATGATGATCCAAATATACTCACTGTGAAATTCGATTCTGCCACAGATACTTCCCTCTTCAAAGTAAAATCCGTTTGCACGGTGTGCTGTGACCTTAAGGGAGCTTTCGGTGGTTTCACTCAAGCTGTAATTTTCTCTATCGGGATCGGGATAGTATCTTGTAAGAACATACTCAAAGTTAACGTCTACACTGTCGTCGGTCAGGTTTTCAAAGGTTACATAGATCTCACGGATAAACCAAGTTTTCGTTCCCACAGGTCCGTCCCAATCGGCAAATGATTTCCACGTGATTCCATCTTGAGCGGCATATTCAACAGGATCGTAATAGAGATCGGTCAAGGGCGTATAGGTCAAATCCGAGACCGTTCTTGTATATTCGTTGGGATCAACCGCTTCGGGATAGCAGCAGTACTCATCATGAATCTCAAGCGATTCTTCAAAGGTGATCTGTTCTCTCTTGCCGTCTCGGGTCAGGAAGCGACCGCCTCTTTCGGAAACGAAAATATCGTAAACAAGCTCAAAGCCGCTGTTTTCGGCAACCTTATATACGCTATATTCGAGCTCGTTGAAATCGCCTCGGTCAATATGGATATAACCGTCCTCATCCAACCAACCATCCTCGCTCTGCAGCAAGGATTTTAGCATAACGGGGATGCCGTTCTTTTGGGTGAAAACAGCTTCAATGGTGTAATCCTCGGTCAGGAACACCAATTCGTCCTTGCCGTCGCCGTTGAGGTCGATCTCATCATAGCCAAGGGGAGAATAGCTACCGCGATAAAGGATGTATAAAAAGCGGTTGTAGTAATCAAAGTCGGTTTCGGTGGGGCAAGCATAGAGGTGATCGTATTTTCCGTTTTCCCATTCTTGATAGTGGAAAGCATCGAACATATCATCTTCGGAAATCGCCTTTACAGTTTTGATAATGGCGGCATAGCTCGAAAAATCCGCCACGGGGCGCGTCTCATCGATTCCCTGATCTACCAAAGGGAGATAGATGCGCGGTGCTTGCAATTTGAGAATACCCATGTTAGTAAATCCGTCGCTTATTTGCATGTATTCCAAATTCAGCTCCATAAATGCCTCGCGGTCGATACTCACACGCTCTCCATTCACCATTTGGAAGTTTTCGAGAATTTCTTTTTTCTCGTAATCGTAAACCTCACCGTAAACGGTTTCGTATGCGAGTTTATCTCCCGCTACGCGGAAATAGGAATAGGTAGCTGTTGCAACGCTGCCGTCCTCTTCCCCTTGCATCATCAAAAAGAGACCGCTCTTGCTAAAGAAGATGTTTTTTTCGGAAAAATAGATGTTGGCAGGATCATTCAGGTTGGAGGCAAGCAAAACCGCCTTGCCGCCCGAAACGGTGAAAATTGCCTTAACAGCGCGTCCGTATTCGGGGAAAAGGATGAGCTCGGGAATGCCGTTGTTGTCGCAGTCCTTGTAGCCGTAGCCGTATTTTTCGACGTAATCTTTATTCATACGGTCTACAATTTGAAACACCGTTTGCACAATAGCGGCTTGATCTGCATCCATACCGTCGGTGTTGGGAGCAACAAGCGCTTCCCCTTTTTGTTTAGCGGTCAAGAGCGCGGTGTATTGCGAAATAATATCTGCATATACCTCTTGGTAGGTCTTTTGGGGCTCCTCGGGAATTTGAGATTGTTCCGGTGTTGTGGAAACAGGCGGTGTCTTTTTGCAGGCAACCGCCAAGAATAGCATGATAACCGCCAAGCAAAGCAGAAGTGTTTTTTGGAACGTCTTTTTCATTTTGGTTTCTCCTTTTTTGAAAGTAGGGCTACAGGCCCTCTACCCTAATAAACGGGATTTGGAATGCCGACATCACACACTTATGAAAAGATTTTTGAAAAGATTTAAGAATAGTATAACACACGGTAAAAGAAATGTCAACAAAATAAAAAGTGAGTGCCCAACGGACACTCACTGTGGTCGAAGTGACAGGACTCGAACCTGCAGCATCTAGCTCCCAAAGCTAGCGCGCTACCAATTGCGCCACACCTCGATTATTCTTTTTATAGTCGTCCTGACAGGACTCGGTCTCGCTGCGGCTCGGGCACCTCGCGGCTCTAACACGCCCCCGGCGTGTTATTCACTCCCGCTCGGCCGTTCAAAAAACGCTTTGCGTTTTTCTCACTACCTGCAACATCTGCTCCCAAAGCGCCTTGCCTGCAAGGCTTCGCGCTAACAGACGCGCCACACCTCGATTATTTATTTGGAACGGATACATTATAGCAGATATTTGACAGAAAGTCAAGCCCTTTGTGAAGTTTTTTGTGTGGGGAGAGGCATTTTGCCTCTCCCCTTTTTTGTTTTATGCATCTATGTTTGTCTCTTGTTCTACATTGTCGGCATCAAGGATTCGCAAAGCAACCACCGAGCAATCGTCGTGTGTCTCGCCCTCGGCACATCTGCGGCAAATTTGATAAACGATCTCCTCGGGAGTCTCGGTGGCGGCTCCGCTTAAATAAGAGGTCAGCCATTCACCTTCATCATCTCCCTGCAAAATTCCGTCGCTCACCATAACCACCGTATCTCCCGCACGCAGAGGGAACGCCGTTTTTTGCACATCGAGTGTATTGAGAATGCCAATGGGTACCGTTCCCGCTTGCAGGCGGCGCACCACCTTGCCGCGTACAAGAAAGCTTGGGGCGGCTCCGCTTTTGAGAAATGCACCCTCACCCGTCATCAGGTCAAGCTCCAAAAGGTCAACCGTTGACGAGCATTCCTTGGTGCTATCGTGGGCACGTGATGCAATCATATTATTGAGCATGCGCAAGGACGTTGCCGCTCGATTGCCCGCGCGGAGCATTTTTTCAAGGAACACCGAGCATAACCCCGAGGTCAGTGCCGCTTCCTTTCCAGAGCCCATTCCATCGCTGATGAGGGCATAGAAATAATCCTTTTTGTTGCAAAAGAGGTTTACACTGTCGCCACTCACACCGCCATCGGCAGAAACGTTATTTTGCGCGCTGATGACCGCGATCTTACGTTTGGCGGTAAGCGTCATCGTGCTCACACTGCCCTCTACCTCAAAGGTGGGAAAGGCGAGCTCCCTGCCGCACATCTCGCCAAGGTCGCTACGCATGGTTTCAAAAGTGACCTTTGCCTCATCTACTTCCGCTGCCCGAATGAGGATCTTTCGCATACGGTTGCCAAAAACTGTTACGCTTTCGGCACGCACGTCGGCATCCTTTAGGTATTCGGCTATCTTTTTGCCAAGCTCGGCATCCACCGCATATTCGCCGCTATCTGCCTCGAGTGCATCGTTGATGATATCTGCCGCCGACTCGTAGTCCATCGCCACGATCTCGGTACGATTGTTGCGTAGCATCTCTCCTGTGAGACGTGCGCAGTCGGCGTTGATGCGTTCAAGGACGCCCTCGATGCGTGTACATCTGCTTGCAAGCTGCTCGCTTACGTGCTCGCCCGACACGCGACCGCGTGTGTGAAGCTGGGCAATGAGATCGTTGACCGCCCCGAGTGTTGCGGTATATTCCAACCCCCAACAAATATTTTTATTGGGGCAATCGTTGCAAAAGGCATCAAATGAGCGATCGCACAACAGTCGCAGATCAAGCGTTCCGGGGCGGCGGAAGCGGTCGGAGAGGTTGTAAAAGACCTCGGAAAGCGAAGAAAACGCATCGGAAATGCCGCGAAACCGCTCGTTGGAATCGCGGTAGCGAATGCTCTCCACCTCTTGGCATTGCTGTGTGATATTTTCTTCTCCGACATCTTCGTCTTCTACGGCAGGGGGAAATAAAACAGAGGTTTTTTGCACTACCACAAATGCCACCGCTGCCAAAAGTGCTGCGGGCACGAGGGGCAAAAGAATGAGAAAACCACCCACGTATGCCGACCAGGCAAGCATGGCAACCACAGGCAAAAGAGTTGCGGTAGGACTTTCCTTTTTGGTCTGTTTGAGAAAGATCGCCACAAGTGCCGCAAGCAAAAGTGCAGGTGCTTGTATGGGCTCGTAAGCAAGCCCCGAAACGACTGCGGCAAGGATGCCCTGCACCGCACTCCGATTGGCGCACACGTAAAGGGTGAAAAACAGTGCCGCCATGGGGGCGAGCGGAAAGGAGAGGAACGTGACCGTTCGTGCAGCCCAGACCAATGAAAACAGGAGTGCCGCCTCGGAAATACCGATGAGCCATTTGTTCTCACTTCTCCGCTCAAGCGAAAGTGCAAAAACTGCCGTGGCTACCGTGGCCATAAAAATCATAAAAATGGCGGCAAACCAATCGTAATAGCGGAATCCCCCCGCTATGATGCGGTAAAGTGCCAAAACGAGTGCACAGAGAGCTGCCGCAGACATTCGCAAAAGAATACTCTCACCAAAAATACGCTCCCAAAACGCCGCACGTGCGGCTTTTCTTTCGCGTTTTTGCCATTCTTCGTCGGTCAAGGGGGCTTCCCTTTCAATGCGCTCACGCAATCGCTTTTGCAAGGTTTTGGGCATTTCAAAACGTGCGTCGGGGGCATCGAACACCGCCGCCGCGACAATACGCAAAATTGCCGCCGTAAGGTAGGCGCACACGTATAGCGGAGCGTTTTCCATATTCGTGATTGCCGTAACAAGCAAGCCAAAAAGCACCGCGGGCGTATGCCCCGACGAGGCACAAAGGAGTGCTACACCAAGTGGGTATGTATCAAACAAAAGCCCTGCCTGTCCAAATACCCAGCCCGCGCATCCCCAAAGGATCTCGCAAAGAAGCCGTTGTAAACGCGCGAGCCAAATATTCTCGCTACCTTCGTTTTTTTCTTTTGTTTTTCGCATTGTAAATGCGCCGATTTTTTCTTCCTGCATAATTATCCTCCATTCTGCCGCTGTGCGGCAGTGCAACTTCCTAGATTTTTTGTTCTCTACTATTTTACTCCTTTTTGCGCGTGGAACGTGTCGCAAACGGTTGGTCGGTTTTGGAGTTTTGGTGACCGCAAAAGAAGAAAAAGCGCGACATAGCAAAAAAGAGTGGTCCTTTTGCCACAAAAAAAGAAAAAACACCGCGCACTCTGACGAATGGCGGCAAGATTTGTCGTGCGATTTTTGCACCCTTTTTTGCTTTTTTGTTCTTTTTGGTGGGAAAGATATAAAAAAGGCGACCGTCAACAAGTTGGCGGTCATCCCTTGAGTGTGCGCACCGCATTCCAAAAATAGACGAGGTCTCCCGTGGAGTCGATGCCCCAAAAGATCATCAATGCGTTACGCAAAATAAAATAGGTTAAAAGAATGGCACTAAAGGCAAACCAGCTCCACTTTGGCAAAATGATGAGCGGTTCCTTTTTTTGAAAATAGCGTACCCATGCCCAAACGTCAAGCGCGAGAATGACAACGCACATCAAAACGACAAAGGCATTGTATTTGATGGCGGAGAGAAGGTCGAGGCGCAGGAGCGCGGCAACGGCTCGCGTTCCGCCGCAGAGCGGACAGTAGATGAAAAAACGGTGCATCAAACAACCGCCCAAAATGCCGCTGATCCATGCCGAAAGCTTCATATAAAGCGGCAAAAGAAGAGCACCAATAACAGCCGCAATATGCAATGCTATAAATTTGGGGTGTCGCACCTTGAGCTTCATTCCTGTACCTCACTTTCCAATTTTCTATTCTATATTGTAGCACAAAAAAACATGTTTGAAAAGAGATACGGGCAAATTTTTCATCTTTTTTTCAAAAGCGATTGCAAAAGCAATTTTTTTGTGGTATAATAAACAAAAATCCATCGGGAGGTTCTTATGAATAACGAATTCAATTTCCAATCTTATACATCCCCTACCAAGAGCGCAGAAAAGAACAAATTTGCCCTTGCCTCTTTGGTGCTTGGCATTGTTGCCGTTTTGTGCACGTGCTGCTGCTGTGCAAACGTGTTGGGCGTGATCCCGATGGGCATTTGCGCCATTCTTGCCATTGTGTTCGCTTTTGTTTCCAAAAAGAATTCTAACGGCAAAATGGATAAAAAGGCCGTTGCGGGTCTTGTGCTCGGCATTGTTGCAATGGTGATCCTTCTCATCTTCCTCGTCTCGGTTGTTGGCACCTATGCTTTGATCGACTCAATGCCCGAAGAAGAGCTGCTTGCAATGGTTGAGGAAACCTACAAGCCCATGTTTGAAGGAAACGAAGATACCTACAACGCATTGGTTGACGCAATTAAATCGATTTACGCCGCAAAAAGCGCACAATAAGGATAAAAGGCCTCCGAAGTGCTTACTTCGGAGGCCTTTTTTTATTGTTAATTGTGCTTAACTTCTTGATTTTTTTGAATAACGTCGTGTGCACCGCCTTCAACAATGCTGGTAGCGGAAACGAGCGTGAGCACTGCCTTCTCTTGCAGCTCGGGAATAGTGAGTGCGCCACAGTTGCACATGGTGGATTTGACCTTTGCCAAGGAAATGGCTACGTTATCCTTTAAGCTACCTGCGTAAGGTACGTAAGAGTCAACGCCTTCCTCAAAGGAGAGCTTCTTATCGCCGCCAAGGTCATATCTTTGCCAGTTACGGGCACGGGCAGAACCCTCGCCCCAATATTCCTTGTAATACGTTCCGCCGATGCTGACCTTGTTGGAGGGGCTTTCGTCAAAGCGTGCAAAATATCTGCCGAGCATAACGAAATCTGCGCCCATTGCCAAGGAAAGTGTAATGTGGTGATCGTGAACGATACCGCCAACGGAACATACGGGAACGTAAATGCCGGTCCCCTCAAAGTATCTGTCTCTCTCGGCGCAAACGTCGATGAGTGCAGTTGCCTGTCCGCGACCGATGCCCTTGGTCTCACGGGTGATGCAGATAGAACCGCCGCCGATGCCTACCTTAACAAAGTCTGCACCGCATTCGGCAAGGAAGCGGAAGCCCGCGGCATCAACCACGTTGCCCGCGCCAACCTTTACGGTGTCTCCGTACTTTTCGCGGATCCACGCAATGGTTCTCTTTTGCCACTCGGAAAAACCCTCGGAGGAGTCGATGCAAAGCACATCGGCGCCTGCCTCGATGAGTGCGGGAACGCGCTCGGCGTAGTCACGGGTGTTGATGCCCGCGCCAACAACGTATCTCTTGCTTGCATCCAACAGCTCATTGGGGTTTTGCTTGTGAGAATCGTAGTCCTTGCGGAATACCATGTAGCACAGCCGCTCTTCATCGTCGATGATGGGGAGAGAATTGAGCTTGTTATCCCAAATAATATCGTTTGCCTCTTTGAGCGTAGTGCCCACCTTGGCACAAACAAGCTTGGAGAAGGGTGTCATAAACTCGCTCACACAGGTAGAGGGCTCCATGCGGCTGGGTCGGTAGTCGCGGCCGGTAACGATGCCAAGCAGCTTGCCGTCGGAGGTTCCGTCCTCGGTAATGGCAATGGTGGAGTGCCCCGTTCTCTCCTTGAGCGCGATACAATCAGCCATGGTCGCCGTGGGAGGAAGGTTGGAGTCGCTCTTTACAAAGCCCGCCTTGTAGTCCTTTGCGCGCTTGACCATTGCGGCCTCGTCGGCAATAGATTGCGAGCCGTAAATGAAGGAAACACCACCCTCGGTTGCCAGAGCCACAGCCAGACGGTCACCCGAAACAGACTGCATAATGGCGGAAACCATAGGAATGTTCATTACAATGGCAGGCGTCTCACCCTTGCGGTATTTTACAAGAGGGGTTTTGAGACAGACGTTTGCGGGCACACATTCGGATGAAGAATACCCGGGGATAAGCAGATATTCGTTGAAGGTATGCGAGGGCTCATTGATAAAGGTTGCCATATCGTTTCTCCTTGCTTTGTATTTATTAAGTATAGATTATATCACACAACGTTCTGTTTGTCAACAGTATTTTTGACCAAAAAACACACTGTTTTTTGCCAATGCTTACGTATTTTTGTCGGCTTTTGCCTCGCAATAAAGGCAACGGTAAACGCCTTCACTCGCATCGGTAAGTACAAACACGTGTGAGAGCTCCTGCTCAACCCCTGTAATGCAACGCGGATTTTGGCATTTGATAACATCGACAAGCGTCTCTTCAGGAGCCATTTCCGCTGTGTTCTTCTTTACCTCGTTCAACAGCTTCAAAATGAGTGCCATACGCATAATTTTGCCGTTGAAAACCTGCTTGAAATAGCAAGCGCGCGGATCGTTGTCGATAGCAACAGCGATCTCGTTGACACGCGGCAGCGGATGCAGAATGGAAAGGTCTGTTTTTGCATTCGTCAGCTTGTCGGGGGTAAGGATGTAGCTATCCTTAAGGCGCAGATATTCTTCTTCGCTGTCAAATCTCTCGCGTTGAACGCGCGTCATATAGAGGATATCCAACTTGGGCATAGCCGCGATCAGGTCGGTGATCTCTTCGTAAGGAATGGCGTTCTTTTCCATCACCTCGGTTTTGACGTAATCGGGAACGCGGAGCTCCTTTGGGGAAACGAGCACGAACTTGATGCCCGTGTAACGCGACATTGCCGCAATGAGCGAGTGTACGGTGCGGCCGAATTTGAGGTCGCCGCAAAAACCAACAGTCAAATCGTTCAGTCTTCCCTTCTCACGGGAAATGGTAAGCAGGTCGGCAAGCGTTTGCGTGGGGTGGTTGTGTCCGCCGTCACCGGCATTGATAACGGGGATAGAGGCATTCATTGCCGCCACAAGGGGTGCGCCCTCTTTGGGGTGACGCATAGCAATGATATCGGCATAGCAGGAAACGGTCTTTGCCGTGTCCGCAACGCTTTCTCCCTTTGCCGCAGACGAGGAATTGCCGCCCGCAACCGAGAGGACGTTGCCGCCAAGCTCGTACATTGCCGCCTCAAAGCTCAGGCGTGTGCGCGTCGAGGGCTCAAAAAACAGGGTCGCCAGTTTTTTGCCGCGGCAAGCATCGCTATACTTTTGGGGTTGCGCGATAATATCGTTTGCCACCGCGATCAGCTCGTCAAGCTCTGTAACG
The DNA here is from genome assembly GCA_045656885.1 of Eubacteriales bacterium. GTDB lineage: Bacteria > Bacillota > Clostridia > Oscillospirales > CAG-272 > UMGS1865. Next base: position 5,924 of record JAZORZ010000008.1, on the reverse strand, counting down.
CTCAGGTCGCGAATATCGATCAGATGTCTCATGCTTTTGCTCCGTTTACTGCAAGATAGTTCTTGATGCGGGTAACGTTTTCGAGGTTCTTTTCATCCTCTTCGAGGTATTCGATGATGTCGTAAACGTCAACGATGGAGTATACCGGGAAGCCGAATTGCTCCTCGATCTCTTGCATAGCACCTTTATCGGTTTGACCCTTTTCCTTGCGGTCAACCATAATAAAGGTTGCGGCAACCTTGGTACCTTCAAGGTGAGAGAGGATCTCCATGCTCTCGCGAATAGCAGTGCCTGCGGTGATAACGTCCTCAATGATAACGATCTCCTCACCTGCCTGAGGAACGTATCCTACGAATACGCCGCCCTCGCCGTGGTCCTTTACTTCCTTACGGTTGAAGAAGAATGGAACGTTGAGGCCGTTTTTGGAAAGTGCAACGGCTGCGGAAACCGAGAGAGAGATGCCCTTGTATGCAGGGCCGTAAAGAACTGCGGGCTTTTTGCCAAGCTTTTCAAAGTATGCCTTTGCATAAAACTCGCCAAGGGTTGCAATATCGTTACCCGTCTTGATCATACCCGCATTGATAAAATACGGAATTTTGCGACCGCTCTTTGCGGTAAAGTCACCGAATTTGAGAACGCCTGCGTTCTCAAGAAATTGTATAAATTCTCTTTTGTAAGCTTCCATTTTGTTTCTCCTCTCTTAGTCCACGAATTCTGCAACGCATCTTTCATACGCTGCAACGGGGTCGGCTGCGGCGGTAATGGGGCTACCCACTACGATGTAGTCGGAGCCGATCTTCTTTGCCTCTGCAGGGGTCATAACACGCTTTTGGTCGCCAACGTCACCATCGGCAAAGCGAACACCGGGGGTAACGGTTACAAAGCCCTCGCCGCAACGCTCGTGTACCTTGCCTGCCTCAAGCGGGGAGCAAACAACACCGTCAAGACCTGCATTCTTTGCAACGGTTGCATAGTGCATAACAACGTCGGCAATGGGCTCCTTGATGAGCAGGTCATTCTCCATGCTCTCTTGGTCGGTAGAGGTGAGCTGTGTAACTGCGATGAGCATAGGACGGGTGCCGTCGGGGCGAGTAAGTCCCTCGATAGCGGCTTCCATCATGCGTCCCGTACCTGCGGCGTGCAGGTTGGTCATATCCACGTCAAGGCGAGAAAGCACTGCCATCGCCTTTTTAACGGTGTTGGGAATATCGTGGAGCTTGAGGTCGAGGAAGATCTTATGCCCTCTTGCCTTGATCTCGCGCACAATAGCGGGGCCTTCGGCATAGTAAAGCTCCATACCGATTTTTACAAAGGGTTTTTTGCCCGTAAATTGATCAAGAAATGCAAATGTTTTAGCGGCGCTGTCAAAATCGCACGCAATGATAACGTCTTTTCCCATAATCTATCTCCTTCTCTTCTGTTATGCAATACCGATGATGTCGGTCAATTTTTCAATTTTGTATTTTTCCATCACGCGAGGCAGGTCTGCTACAATGTCACGCGAGGCGTAGGGATTGACGAGGTTGGCGGCTCCCACCTCAACGGCGGTTGCACCTGCCATCATCATTTCAATCACATCCTCTGCGGTGCTGACACCGCCCATGCCCACCACGGGAATGTTGACCGCGTGGGAAACCTGATAGACCATTCTCACCGCTACGGGGAAAATGGCAGGGCCCGAAAATCCGCCCATTTTGTTGGCGATGACGGGCTTTTTCTTATTCAGGTCAATGCGCATGCCGAGCAATGTGTTGATCAAGCTGATGCCGTCCGCCCCTGCCTCCTCGCACGCCTTTGCAATGGCAACGATGTCGGTAACGTTGGGAGAGAGCTTGACGATGATCGGCTTTGTGGTAACTGCCTTAACCGCGCGAACGACCTCTGCCGCCGCTGTGGGATCGGTGCCAAAGCTCATGCCGCCACCGTGAACGTTGGGGCAACTGACGTTGACCTCGAGCCAACCGACCTGCTCTTCTTTGTCGAGCTTTTCGCAGGTGTAGGCGTAATCCTCAACAGAAAAGCCGCTAACGTTTGCCATAACCGGCTTGTGGAAGCATTCTTTTAATTTGGGGAGTTCTTCGCTGATAACCTTTTCAACGCCCGGATTTTGCAGTCCTACGGCATTGATCATACCTGCGTAGCACTCGGCAATGCGAGGTGTGGGGTTGCCAAAGCGGGGATCCTTGGTGGTTCCCTTGAAGGAGAACGTGCCCAGGCAGTTAATATCGTAAAGCTCGGCAAATTCATAGCCGTAGCCAAAGCATCCGCTTGCGGGAATGATGGGATTATCCATTTCAATACCGCACAAATTTACCTTTAATTCTGCCACAGGATCTCCTCCTTTCTCATAACGGGGCCTTCCTTGCAAATGCGCTTGTAACCCGTAAGTGTTTTGCAGGAGCAACCCATGCACGCACCAAAGCCACAGCCCATACGCTCCTCAAAGCTGAGTTGACCGTCGGTTGTGCTTGCACGCCATACGGCTCTCAGCATCGGCTCGGGACCGCAGGTGTAAAAGTGCGTGTATGCGATATTCTCCATTGCGTTGGTTACAAAGCCCTTGATGCCCTTTGTACCGTCGACCGTGGTCACGGTAACGTCACAGCCAAGTTCCTTGAATTCTTCCTCATAAAAGATCTCGTCGGCGGTGTTGAAACCGAGCACAACGGATACCTTTTTGCCCGCTTCGATCAATTTTTTAGCAAGCATATAGAGGGGGGGCACGCCAACACCACCGCCAAGCAAAAGCGGCGCGTCGCCTGCATCGGCAAGATCGTAGCCGTTGCCAAGGCCTGTGAGAATGTCAAGTGTTTCGCCTCTCTCCATTTGGCTCATCTGCTCGGTGCCCGAGCCCACAACCTTGTAAACCAAGGTAAGCTCATCGCCCTCGCAGTCACATACCGAGATGGGACGGCGCAAGAATTTGCCCTCTAGGAGAATATTGACAAACTGCCCCGGTGCCACGATAGCAGAGGTGTCGCCCACAAGGCGCATCTGCCACACGGTGGCGGTCAGTTGTTCGTTTTCAATGATTGTAAAAATGCCTTGCTTCATACTGTCTCCTTGCATCAAGCATCGATAGTGGAAATGGTCAGCGTGGTTTCCTCAAGAACATCAAGAAGAACTCTGATGGTATCGAGTGCCGTGAACAGGTTTACGTTGTTTTCGGTTGCGCAACGGCGGATCTCCTGGCCGTCATGCATCTGCTCAACACTGTTGATGTCACGTGTGTTGATAACGTACTCGATATATCCTTGGCGCATTGCCTCGGGAATCTCATCACTGCCGTCGCTGATCTTTTTGAGCGCGTGGGTGCGAATGCCGTTCTTCTTAAGGAATGCCGCGGTGCCCTCGGTTGCCTGAATGTTAAAGCCAAGGTTATAGAAGCGGCGAATGAGAGGCAGTGCCTCTTCCTTATCCTTATCGGCAATGGTAGCCAGCACCGTGCCGTAGTTTTGCAGCTTCATGCCCGACGCCTGCAGGGCTTTATAGAATGCGCGGTTGAGCTTATCGTCATAGCCGATTGCCTCACCCGTGGACTTCATTTCGGGGGAGAGGTATGCATCAAGACCGCGGATCTTGTTAAAGGAGAATACGGGGGCTTTTACGTACCAGCGTTTCTTTTCTTCGGGGTAAATATCGAAGATGCCCTGCTCTTTTAAACTCTTGCCGAGAATAACCTCGGTTGCAATGTCTGCCAAGCTGTAGCCCGTTGCCTTGGAGAGGAACGGAACGGTTCTGGAGGAACGCGGATTTACTTCGATGATAAACACGTTATCGTTTTGGTCGACGATGAACTGAATGTTGTAAAGACCGACAATACCAATGCCAAGACCGAGCTTTTTTGCATATTGCAGAATGATGCCCTTGACCTTGTTGGAAATGCTGAAGGTGGGATATACGCTGATGGAGTCACCCGAGTGGATACCCGTGCGCTCAACAAGCTCCATAATGCCGGGCACGAACACATCGCGGCCGTCGCAAATGGCGTCTACCTCGACCTCTTTGCCTTGAATGTAGTGGTCAACAAGAACGGGCTTGTCGGCATCAATGTCGAATGCGGTTTTGAGGTAGCGGCGGAGCTGATCCTCGTTTGCAACAATCTGCATAGCACGTCCGCCAAGCACAAAGCTGGGACGAACCAATACGGGGTAGCCGATGCGCTCGGCAGTCTCGACGCCCTCCTCGATGGTGAGAACACCTCTGCCCTGCGGCTGAGGAATGTTCAATTCTGCCAAGATTCGCTCAAAGCTTTGGCGGTTCTCGGCTCTGTCGATTGCCTCGCAATCGGTGCCGATGATCTTAACGCCGCGATCCATCAGGGGTTGTGCCAAATTAATAGCGGTCTGTCCGCCAAGAGATGCGATAACACCCTCGGGCTCTTCAAAATCAAGGATCGCCATAACGTCCTCGGGAGTGAGGGGCTCAAAGTAGAGCTTGTCTGCCGTGGTGTAATCGGTGGAAACGGGTTCGGGGTTGTTGTTGATGATAATTGCCTCATATCCCTCGCGCTTGATGGTTTGCACCGAGTGTACGGTGGAATAGTCGAACTCAACACCCTGACCGATGCGGATAGGACCTGCGCCAAGCACTACGATCTTTTTCTTATCTGTCAGGCGGGAGTCGTTCTCACCCGTGTAAGAGGAATAGAGATATGCGATATATTTTCCGGTGTGCATGGTGTCAACCATACGGAACACGGGCTTGATGTTGGCACTCTTGCGTTGGTTGTAAACCGAAAGCTCGTCGGTGCTCCAAAGACGTGCAATGAACTTATCCGAAAAGCCCATCTTCTTTGCAGCAAGCAGAACGTCGTTGTTGCCTACGTTCTCGGAAAGTGTCTTTTCCATATCAACGATCTTTTTAAAGCTTTCCAAGAACAGTTCGGTGATTTTGGTAACCTCGTGGAGCTTTTCGATGCTTTCACCCATGCGCAACAGTTGGCAAATGGCATAGATGTTGTCGTCACGGTATTCCTTAAGGTAATCGAGCAGCTCACCCTCGCTCATCTTGTCAAACTTTGCAAGGTGGAAGTGGCAAACGCCGATTTCAAGCGAGCGAACCGATTTGAGGAAGCACTCCTCAAGGTTGGAGCCAATGCCCATAACCTCGCCCGTTGCCTTCATTTGCGTGCCGAGCAGGTTGGATGCGGTGGTAAATTTATCAAACGGGAAACGCGGGAATTTTGCTACGATATAGTCGAGTTTGGGTTCAATCGCAGCCGTACCGCCCGCTACGGGGATTTCGTCAAGCGTCATACCAACGGCGATTTTAGCGGTGACGCGCGCAATGGGATAACCGCTCGCCTTAGATGCCAAAGCCGAGGAACGCGACACGCGCGGATTGACCTCGATGAGATAGTATTGGCTGGATTCGGGGTCGAGTGCGAACTGTACGTTGCATCCACCCTCGATTTTGAGCTCACGAATGATCTTGATTGCGCTATCGTTGAGCATTTTGTGATCTGCTTCGCTCAAAGACAGAATGGGAGCTACGACTACAGAGTCACCCGTGTGTACGCCAACGGGGTCAACGTTTTCCATACCGCAAATGGTGATGGCGTTGTCGTGGGAATCGCGCATAACTTCAAATTCGATTTCCTTGTAGCCCTTAACACTCTTCTCAATCAGTACCTGATGAACAGGAGAGAGTTTGAAAGCGTTTGTACCGATTTCAATGAGTTCTGCCTCGTCATAGGCAAAGCCGCCACCCGTGCCGCCAAGCGTGAAAGCAGGGCGCAAAACAACGGGGTAGCCAATTCTCTTTGCGGCTTCCTTTGCCTCTACGAGAGAATAGGTGATTTCGGAAGGGATGGTGGGCTCGCCAATAGACTCACAGACCTCCTTGAAGAGCTCGCGGTCCTCGGCACGTGCAATGCTCTCGCTGCTCGTTCCAAGCAATTCAACGTTACATTCACGCAGAAC
>JAZORZ010000007.1:0-2142 GCA_045656885.1 Eubacteriales bacterium | reverse complement strand
AGTAGAAAAAATGCGTTTTTCACAAAAGTTCTAACACTTTTCTCGCGGTTTTTTCGAGAACATGTCTCACCACTGAAAATAGTTATCTCTCGATGGATGGTTTTAATGCTAATTCAGAACGAAAGTTCTTGCACTTCTCTTATTTTCCAACTTTACTACAAAGAAATTGCGCTAATCTTTTTGGGTTTTTTAACCGAATGCTTTGTAGCTTGAAAACTCACATTCACAAGAAATTGCACGATGTCATCGGGCGCGTCAGGCAGAGGAACAGATATCCAATGGAGCTTGTTCATGTGGTATGCGGGATAAACACCATCCGCCACGCCGAATGATCCAACCATCTCGACTGGAAGTTTTAGATTGACTACGTCGATGACCTCATCGCTTTCAAAACCAAACTTGCGCCGCGATACCTTCATCACTATCGCATACCACTTACGGTTTTCTTGATGCCTGAGCACTGCCGTTTCAAAATCCTCGTCAAACGGATAGTCCGGCGATGTGCCATATGCGCCACGACAGTATTCAAGAAATTCTTGTTTCGTCATCGCCAGACCTCCTGTTTTATGCCGCAGGATACGTATTATAAACGTATTCGTAAAGTCTTTGCTTATAAACGGCTATTTCCCTATCGCTGTAGCTATCCGGCAAATTTGCCCACAAAAGATCACGAATCATGACACTGATAATAGACTGCGTTTCTTCTTTATCACGCCAATGGTCAAGCTCATGAATACGAGCCTTGATCTTGGTGAGCATCTCTTGCGCCAGTTTCTTAACCTTTTTGATATCCTCTTTTGAAAGCGTTTGTCCGCTTATCAAGAGATCGTAAATAGAGAGCTCCTCGTCGCTATCAAAGCCTTCCTTGACGTAACGCCTTTGCTCCTCATCCAAATCGTTCACAAGCTTCATCAAGTTTTCAAAGACGATGGCTATCTCATCCTTCTTGTTGTCCTTATTGTACTCGTCAACAATATCCTGATAACGCTGATAATAATCGATACGCAGGGGATTGCTTTGGAGCATCGAAGCAAGGCGCTGTTCCACAAGCTCCTGCAAATCCTTGAGGAGCAAATTTTTGTGCTGCACCCTCTCAAATTCACAACGAAGACGTTCGAAATCAATCTTGCTGATGTCAAATTTCTTGCCGGCAAGATCTTGTTCATCGTAATGAACAACCGAAACGTACTCGCTAACGATCTGATTGATATGCGCCATCAGCGCGGAATTGTCGGCATGAATGCGCTTTTCCTGAAGCTGATCATACACGGCGCTGATTGCATTTTTGCAGTAAACGGTTTGAGCTGAAACCTCGCCTTTTTCGATATACTTGAACATGCGGAACAGCTCGCGTGCTTGAATCTCAAAACGCTTTTTGATCTCATCGGTAGCGCACATAGCGTTTGCGCCCGCCGCAACCAACGCAAGCTTTGCAAAATCGTCGGCTTCGACCAGGGATACCAAAGAAAAACCGTGCTCGGACATATATGCATCGATGTTTGCGATCGTACTTTCAATCTTTGCAATCAGTTCTGATTTGTCGGGTGCGGGATCATCTCCGGGCTTACCGCCCTTTTCTGCCGTATAATCCGCAAGCGCTTGACGCAGCGCCTTAACAACACCGATATAGTCCACTACAAGACCGTTGCTCTTTCCGTCGCACACACGGTTCGCGCGCGCGATCGTCTGCATCAGGGTGTGTGCCTTCAAAGGCTTGTCCAAATAGATGGTCGCAAGAGATTTTACGTCAAAGCCCGTGAGCCACATGGCACAAACAAACACGATGCGAAAAGGATTGTCCGAGTCCTTGAACTCTTTGTCCATTTCGCGTTTTTCCATCTTGGCGCGGTGAGGAAGAATGTCAAGCCCCCAGTTATTGAAGGTCTGAATCTCGTTCTGCTCTTGGCTGATGATCACCGCCATTTCGGTTTCCTTCATCCAAGCAATTTTGCGTTCAAGCTCCTGTGCTTCCTGTTGCGAGGAGACCTTCAACTCCTTTTCAAGAGCAGAAATCTTTTCTGCCCAATATTTTTGCGCGAGATTGTACATACGTACACAGGTCACCTTGTTGACACATACGAACATTGCCTTGCCCGTTGTCCAAAGATCGGAGTAATGCTCCACAAAATCTCTGGCAATGGT
>JAZORZ010000006.1:0-21934 GCA_045656885.1 Eubacteriales bacterium | reverse complement strand
GCAAAGCCTGCCGTTCTCGTTGTAACGCTTTGGAAAAGGGAAACCTGAATCTTGTCAAACAAGGACAGATTGCCCACAGTTTGCGGATTGGAATACTCAAAGGCAAAGATGAGCGCGGCGCCGCCAAACAGAAGACCGATGGTGGTGGTAATGACAATTTTACTGTGCAGGGTCAAGTGCCGGAAAATTTTTCGGTTTCTTGCTGAACGACTTTTCACAACACGAAGTACATCCCACCAGACGATATATCCCAGTCCGCCCAGAATGACAAGCGCAGAGGTAACGAGATTTACCAGAGGGTTGGTGGCGTAATCACAAAGGCTGTTTTCTCCGATAATATCAATGCCTGCGTTGCAAAAGGCGGAAACCGAATTGAATACGGATATCCATATGCCTCTTGCGCCGAATTGCGGAACGAAGACGAGCATATAAAGCAGTGCGCCGATTCCCTCCACAAGGAGCGTGCCGAACAGCACATTTTTTACAAATTTGGCAAGGCCTGCCATTGTATTGAGATTAAAGGCGTCCTGAATGAGCAGCTTGTGCCCGATTCCCATACGGCGCGTAAAAAGGATCATCAACCCCGACACGATGGCAATAAAACCGAGACCGCCAATCTGTATCAGCACAAGAATAACGATCTGCCCAAACAAGCTCCACGTAGAAACCGTTGGGAGCGTGACAAGTCCCGTAACACACGTTGACGTGGTAGCGGTAAAGAGCGCATCTAAATACGGCACGCTCTTCCCCGTTGCCGAACTGATGGGCAACGATAGCAAAATGCTGCCAATTAAAATCACACCCAAAAAGCTGAGCAGAATAGTCTGTGTGGTGGAAAACTTTAGCTTTCTTTCTTTTTGCAAGTTGATGACCTCCTTTCGTAAATCTGTTTGTGACTTGTTTCCGCCCGTCTATCCGCGCACTAACAAATCTATTTTGATCATTTTTGTGCGAGTGCTTTTGGGAGGGGGTGCGGGGGAACCTTTTTCGCGAAAAAGGTTCCCCCGCAATCTCTCATAAAACGCTCTTACAAATTATAATATTGCTCAAACTCAGCGGGGTGAGGGATAGCAGCCATGCGGCGGCACTCTTCGCGCTTGGTTTTGATAAAGTTCTTGATGAGCTCCTCGGGGAATACACCGCGGGCGGTCAGGTAGTCGTGGTCGGCTTCCAGAGCGGCGAGGGCTTCGTCGAGGGTGGTGGGCAAGCCCTGAAGCTTTGCCTTTTCCTCTTCGGGCAAATGGAAGAGGTTGCAGTCGTAAGGTCCCCAACCGTTTTCGTGAGGATCGATCTTGTTCTTGATACCGTCAAGACCTGCCATCAGGATTGCTGCATAGCAGAAATAGGGATTGCAGGTAGCATCGGGGTTGCGGAGCTCGAAGCGGCGTTTGTTGGGCGTCTTTGCGTATGCGGGAATACGGATAACCGCAGAACGGTTAGAGGTTGCGTATCCAACGGTTACGGGTGCTTCAAAGCCGGGCACCAAACGCTTGAAGGAGTTGGTGCTGGGGTTGGTGAGCGCGCACAAAGAATGAATGTGCTTGAGAAGTCCACCCATAAAGTAATGCGCCTCGCGGCTCAGGTGTGCGTAGCCGTTGTCATCGGAGAAGACGGGTTGTCCGTCTTTGAGAAGGAGCATATGCACGTGCATACCGCTGCCTGCCTCGCCATAGATGGGCTTGGGCATAAAGGTTGCGGACTTGCCGTACTTGAGAGCCGTGTTGTGAATGATATATTTGATCATCATGGTAGCATCTGCCATCTTGACCATTTCTCCAAGCTGGGGCTCAATTTCAAACTGACCGGATGCCGCTACCTCGGGGTGGTGATAGTTGATCTCGATACCCGCATCCTTCATGTGCAGGCACATCTCGCTGCGGCATTCGTATGCAACGTCAAAGGGCTTGGCAATGTGGTAGTTCTTTTGCTTTGCAACAACCACACCGTCGCCTGCAACGGCACTGTTCCAATAGGATTGGCGTGCGTCGACCTGCGCGCTGATGCTGTTGGGTGCAACTTCCCAACCAACGTTATCAAAGAGATAAAACTCAAACTCGGGGAGAATAAGCATTGTGTCGGCAACGCCGCTCTCCTTCATATGGTTTACCGCCGCCTTAACGATGTTGCGGGGGTATTGCGGCAGAGGTCTGTTTTCGGGGTTGTCGATGATCATTGCGTCACCCGTCATGGTCAGAGTGGGAATAGAGCAGAAGGGGTCGATGAGCGCGGTGTCGGGATCGGGAATAAACACCATATCGCTCTTTTCCACAACCGCGTAGCCATAGTTAGAGGCATCAAAGCCGATGCCGCTCTTCATCGTCTCCTCGGAGAAATTCTCGGCGGGAATGGTTACGTGACGGTACTGACCGTTGATGTCAACCATTTTGAAGTCAACCATTTGAATACCGTTGTCACGGATCATTGTCATAATATCTTTTACGGTTTTTTTCATAAATGACACCTCGCATAAAATAATTTGCTATTATAATAATACACTATTTTGGGCAAAATAGCAATAGAAACATTCAAAAAAATTTACCTAATTTTTGTAATTTAGAGTGAAAAAAATGTAAAACCTTAACAATCTTGCAAAAAGAGCAATAAAAAGATGAGAAAATTGTAAAAAAGTTCTTGACACGAAGAATAAATTGTGATATAATACCAAAAGGTTAATGAAATATTGGGGTATAGCCAAGCGGTAAGGCACCAGACTTTGACTCTGGCATTTTCGCTGGTTCGAATCCAGCTACCCCAGCCAAAACAAAAGGGCACGCACTCGCGTGCCCTTTTGTGTTGGCTGGGGTAGCTCTTCGGGGCAGACCCGCGCCGCAGGCGCGGGATGCTGGTGCGCTTTTGAGCCGAAAGCCGTCTGGGAGCTCGCTCACAAGCGGCGCGGCGAAAAAACTTCAAATCCGCCCGTGGATTTGAAAATCCAGCTATTGTAACTTTCTCTTGAAAAAACTACAGGGTTATGTTATAATAACAACAGAAAGGCGGTACTATAATGGAAAACGAAAACAATGCTTGCTACGAAGTAAAACTAAATCGAATCTTCAATATTCAATCAAAGCAGAATTTAATATGGCTCACTGTATTATTTGCGTTGCCTATTCTTTATACGATATTCGATATTGTAAATCATACATTTGATTGGCAAAGGATTCTCATACTCTGTTGCGGATGTTTAGCAATTATGATTATAAAACTACTCAGCAGTCCAAAGTGTTTAGATGTAACGCACGGTACAGTTCAATTTCAACATCGGTCGGATATGCTAAACCTGCTTTTGGTAAGACGTATTTGGGGTGGCACCGGAAACGTGTCCAAATATGAAAGAACGTATACTCTTTACAATATAAAAAGCATAGAGTATTTGCAAACACCTTTTGAAAAAAGATTTTCTTGCGGTCATATACGCATATGTGGCGATGTCAACGTGAGCGAAACCGAAAAAGAGCAACGTTCCTTTGTCATCTACGGTGTAAAAGATTTTGAAAATACATCTGCTTGGATGAGAGAGTTTGTGCAGCTCTCCGATAATATGTAATTTTGCTTCCAAGTATGTCGTTAAAATTCCGGCAGGTCGCAGATTTGAAAATCCGGCGATTGGAACTCTTATAACCCAATTCGCGGGCGACCAATGGTCGCCCCTACCAGTTTGAAATTTATTTACAAAGCCATAGATGCCACGGCATTTTGGACAGATTTGAACTTGCGAAACTGTTGAAATGTTTACAAAATTGTGATATAATATTATTAGCGAAATGCGAAAGGAGATTGCTATGGGTAAAAAGACAAAGCGAAAAGATAATAAGCGGCATTTGCGCCCACCATTAACTTTTCTTGATAAAAGTATTTATTTTTTGTGTATCGTCTTCTCCTTTTTAGGCGCGTTGTTGTTGGTTTTTTGTTTTGATGATATTCAAAATATGATCGCGTTCAATATGCCGGGAACTGTTGCATACAGAAGCAATGCAAGTTTTTTGTTTGCACTTCCGTTTATGATGTTTCTTGAAATCAGCGCACTCGTGCTTTTTATTTCAGGGTGGGAATCAAAAAAGCCAATTTTCGGAAGTAAAAAATACAAATATGGAGAATATCCTTTCAAAGAAGACTGTTTTCCGCTTTTCTCCTCACAAAAACGAAATCAACATAAAACGCCTTCTCAAAAGACTTTTGTTCGCCATATGACAACTTTATGGTGTTCTGTTTTAGTTGTGTTTTCTTGTTTAATTCCATTCAGTTTATTTGGACGCGATGCAATGTATCAAGATAATCGCGTAGAAAAGATCAACTTAATCAACAATGTAAGCGATACATATACAACAAATGATTTTTCCGAGTTAACAATTCAAGCAAAATACGTTTCAGGTTACAGAACCGCTGATTATTGGAAATACGAAATTATCATTGAAATGAAAGACGGTAAAACCTTTTCGTTTTCCAACAGAGATTTTGATTGGCGTGTATCGGGATCCAAAGATAATTGTTTGGATAAGATGCTGGAAGTAAAAAATCTATTTAATCCCGACTCAATTACTATTAAGGGAGCAAACAACATCGGTGAAGTTTCCGACTTCTTGGGATTTGATGAGCAGCAGGAGGCAAAATTAAAACTGTTATTTGCTGAATAATTTTACATAGGCCTCGTTGCAAGCATGGCGTTGCGCCCCGGAAGATAGCGGTCAAGTGCACTGCCCATCATCGCCAAGGGATTATTATACCCTCCGCAAAATCCGCGTGCATCCAAATCAGCCACACACGGTTTTGCATCTAAATCGGACACACGTCACAGAAAAAAGCCATTTGCGAAAGCGTGGCTTTTGTGTTGGCTGGGGTAGCTCTTCGGAACAGTTCTGCGTCACAGGCGCAGAATGCTGGTGCGCATTTTGCGAGCAAGCCGACGGGAGCTCGCTCATGGTCGGCGCGAGCAAAAATCTTCAAATCCGCGCCGTGGATTTGAAAATCCAGATATGTTTACAACTTTGCGGTTATTGAAAAGCCCAAGCATCTGTGTTACAATATAAGCACAGAAAGGAAGTGAACCGATGTACCACCTCAATAAATTTTGCAACATTATCTTTGAATTAAGAAAAGAACGTGGTTGGACACAGACCATGTTGGCTGAAAAGCTAGGCATTGCCCCTCAATCCATTTCCAAGTGGGAATGTGGTATAGGATATCCCGACGTTACTTTGTTCCCTCTGATCGCTGAGCTTTTCGGTGTTGATATTGGCGTTCTTTTTGGGCAAAGCAAGGATGAAGAAGATGAGAATATAAATCAGGACAACGAAAAAAAGTTTGTTTTTGAACCGCTCCATCGTGTTGAATTTCTTGTGGGCAACGAATGTGATATCCGGGTTGCCAAAGAAGAAGCTGAAGAGGCGCACCTTGAAATACAAGGCGATGCTTCCTTTATCGAATTTTTAGGTATTGAGAACGATAACGGCATTTTGCGCATCAATGTAAAAAATCCAACGGGAAGCAATACCAACTGGATTCCATACGACAGAGGAAATTATAAAAAGCGCAATACCATAACACTACACACCGGAAAAAACAGTGGTCAAATTTTTGTTATAAGTTATCTCGATCTCAATTGTTATGAAAGTGAAATCGCCGATGATGTTAGTCAGTGGATATTTATGAAAGATCGCTTATAACTGAATTGAGCGATACATAGTTTCGTTTCCAAGCATGTCGTTAAAATTCCGGCAGGTCGCAGATTTGAAAATCCGGCAAAACGGACCGTCGGGGACGCCGGTCCCTACAAATTCAATTTCTAAATCGGGCACGCACTCGCGTGCCCTTTTTCTTCTCATCTTCCCCTCAAATTTTCTACTCTTGACATTTTCGACAAAATGTGATATAATAAGCCGTCGCACCTACTACTCTTAATAAAAGAACAGGAGAAATTTATGAGTATTATCATCAAAGAAGTGCAGACGAAAAAGGATTTGGTACATTGGGTCGAGTTCCCCAACAAGCTGTACCGCAAAAATGAATTTTTCGTTCCCTTTTTGAGAAACGATGAAATAGATACCTTTACAAAAGAGAAAAATCCTTCCTATGCGTTCTGCGAAACACGTCTGTTTTTGGCATACCGAGACAGCGAGATCGTTGGCAGAATTGCGGGGCTGATTAACCACGCCTATAACGAAAAATGGGGGCAGAATGCCATTCGTTACACGCGCTTTGACTTTGTCGACGATTACGAGGTATCCCGAGCGCTCCTTGATGCGGTCATCGCTTGGGGACGTGAGCGCGGCTTTGGCGAAATCATGGGCCCCATGGGCTTTAACGATACCGACCATCAGGGTATGCTGATTGAGGGCTTTGACCAACTCAATATGTCGGTCACCTTCTACAATCACCCTTATTATATGGATCACATGGAGCGTTTGGGTCTTAGCAAATCGGTGGATTGGATCGAATACAAGATCTCCTGCCCCGAGGAAGTACACCCACGCATTGAAAAGCTTTCGCAACGTCTCTTGGAGAGCGGCAAATATACCGCCGTTACCTACACCGACAGAAAAAAGCTTTATGCCGATGCCCTTGAGGCATTCCACGTAGTGGACGAGGCCGAGGCCGTGCTCTACGGTACCGTTCCGCTCACTGACGAGGTCATTCAAAACATGGTCGATAATTACATACCCTTGGTAGACCTTGACTACATCTGCTCGGTCAAGGATAAAGAGGGCCGTATTGTAGCATTCGGCGTTATGGTCCCCTCGCTGGCAAAGGCGTTTAAGAAGGCAGACGGCAAAATGTTCCCCTTTGGAATTTTGCACATGCTCAAGGCATTAAAGCTCCCCAACGATACCCTCGAGATGTATTTTGTTGCAGTTGACCCCAAGCATCAGATGTTTGGCGTGCCTGCCATTTTGATGGATACGCTTGTAAGAAAATGCATTGAAAAGGGCGTGGTATGCTGCGAAACAGGACCGATGCTGGAAACCAACAAAGCAGTGCACGGTATGTGGCGTTACTTTGATAAAGAGCAGCACAAGCGTCGCCGTTGCTACACGATGGCAATATGAGGAAATGATTATGAAAAATAACAAAAAAGAAATTTGGCAGGTTGTCAAATTCACTCTGTTCTCGATTTCCGCAGGCATCATTCAGGTTGGCTCCTTTGCCCTTTTGGAAATCTTTATCAAAACCTATTGGATCCCCTATCTCATCTCGCTTCTGCTCTCTATTGTTTGGAACTTTACGCTCAATCGCAAATTCACCTTCAAATCGGCAGCAAACGTTCCCGTTGCCATGGCAAAGGTGCTTGGCTTTTATTTGGTGTTCACTCCCCTTTCCACCTGGCTTGGCAACCTTTCGGAAGCCGCAGGCGCACCCGACTTTTTGATTTTGGCAGTCACCATGCTTGCAAATTTTGTGCTTGAATTTTTGTTTTGCAAATTTGTGGTATTTCGCGGCCAAGAGGACACTTTACAAAAATAATATACACGGCAGAGAACGCTTTTGAATTCTCTGCCCCCTTTTCTTGACAAGCAATCAAAATTGTGATACAATATAAATATAATTAACAGTTTTTTGAAATACCGCACAAGGAGATTTTTATGAGAAAAACGTTTTCTTGGCTTGCGCTTTTGCTCGCGGCTTTGATGCTTTTGGCGTCCTGCAACACCGCAAACAGTCAGCAAACCACCACTCCCGAACACTCGACTCCGACGCAAACCACACCCGAGGAAACAACCCCCGATAGCACCACACCCGAGCCCGAAGTAACTACTCCCAAGCCCGAAGAAACCACACCCGACACTCCCGTCACTCCCCCCGAGCCCCAAAAGAAAACACTTAAGGTTCTTGCCATTGGCAACAGCTTTAGCGACGACGGAATGGAACACCTTGCAGAAATTCTTGTTGGCGAGGGCTACACGGACTTTATTCTTGGCAACCTCTACTACGGCGGTTGCTCGTTGGACGGTCACAAGGGCAGAATTGAAAGCGGCGCCGAGCAATATGACTTCCGTGTAAACACCGGCAGCGGTTGGAGCTCCTCCAAGCGAAGCATTCAATACGGACTTGATTATGCCGAGTGGGATATCGTCACCATTCAGCAGGTCAGCGGTCAGAGCGGCATTCCCGAGTCCTACGGCAGTATGCAATTCATCATCGACTACGTAAGAGACCGCGTAGATCCCTTTGTAAAGATCTTCTTCCACATGACGTGGGCGTATCAATCCACCTCAGGGCATGCGGATTTTCCCAAGTATAACAGAAACCAAATGACCATGTATAACGCCATTGTGGACACCACGCAAACCTTGATTGTTGGCAACTGGAACATTGAAGGCATCATTCCCAGCGGAACGGCGATTCAAAATTTGCGCACGTCCTATCTTGGCGATACCCTCACACGTGACGGGTATCACCTCTCCTATGACATCGGCAGATATACCGCCGCTCTCGTTTGGTACGCACTGCTGACCGGCGAGGACGTCAGCGAGGTAACAACAGTACCTCAAAAATACGGCAACATCTCTCTGCATCTCCCCGCAATCAAGGAAGCGGTTAAAAACGCCGTTGAAAACCCCTTTGAGGTGACCCACTCTACCTTTGCCGAGCGCGAGATCGTTCTTGACAGAATGACCGAGGCAGATAGAGTCTATTTGAAAAAACTCGGTCTTAATCCCGACGATTACGAGATCCTCGATCTTGGCTTTGTGATGAGCGCATATTACAACTCGACAAGCAGCACAACCTCCAATCTCGTTACCAACGCAGGCAACAGCCCCGGATTTATTGCAACCAAACTCTTCACCGAGGAAACCTTGCCCGTCGGCTCGGTCATCAACGTTTTGGCAGGGTACCAATACCGCCTTGAGGGCTGGCAGACCTTAGGGGTTGCAAACGCGCTGACGCGCCGTAACAACAGCACAAGCGGCATGATTGTAGACGAAGCCCTTTATGAGCAGTACAGCTACATTGGCTTTAACATCTCCAAAACAGCCGGCGGACACCCCACCCCCGACGACCGCGAGGGCTTCCGCATTTACGTGCCCAAAACAGCAGAATAATACAAATGATAAAAGGACACCCGCATGGGTGTCCTTTTTTGAGTGATCAAAGTATTGCAATCTGCTCGCTTTTGTGGTATAATAAGACAAGACAAAAACTTGACCGTGAGGTTCTTATGGATACTGTTAAAAAACCGAAGCTTGGCCTGACAAACAATCAGCTCAAGATCATTGCTATGGTCAGCATGCTGCTCGACCACATGGGGCTGCTCTTCTTTCCTGACGTTGCCATCTTTCGCATTCTTGGGCGCATCGCCTTCCCCATTTTTGCCTACATGATTGCAGAGGGCTGCCGCTACACCAAAAACCGCACCAAATACCTTGGTATGATTGGCAGTATGGCGATCCTCTTTCAAATTGTTTATTTTGTGGCGATGCAGAGTCTTTACCAAGGCATTCTCGTTACCTTTTCGCTTTCCATCATTGCGATTTATTCCATCGACGGTATTGTGAAATCCAAAAAGATTTGGGAACGCCTTGCAGGCATTGGCGCGCTCCTTTGTGTGGTCGCGTTTGTGTTTGTTCTTCCCCACTTTTTGAAGAATACCGACTTTGATATCGACTACGGCGTTTGGGGAATCCTCTTGCCCATTCTCGTTTACTTTATGCCCTCTCGCCCGTGGCAGATCGGCGCGGCATCTGTTTTTCTTCTTATAAGAGTTCTCTATTACCTCTTTATCATTCCTATCCCCATTCAGGCGTGGTCGCTCCTTGCCGTTCCGCTCCTCGCCCTTTACAACGGCAAACGCGGCAAAGCCAAGATGAAATACCTGTTTTACATCTTTTACCCCGCGCACCTCGTTATCCTTTACGGAATTGCAATGCTGATTATGATACTGCAACAATAACGAAAAAGCGGCACCTCGTTTGAGGTGCGGCGGTTTCTTTTTACTGTTCTTTTTTATTCTTGAAAACAAACAGCTTGCTGATCACGTAGTTGGCAACAATGACCACAACCGCTGCTACAACCTTGGAAAAGATTTCGCACAGGTTCCACGTTTTGCCAAAGAGCTGTGCAGATGTCCACGCGGGAATGAGCGCACCAAGCCCCAAGGTCAAGCCAAAGGTGATGACAAAATCCAAACCGAGCGTGATGACACGTCCGCCTGCAAACGGGAGCAGCTGCTTCCACAAAGAGGTGGACTTATCTGCCTCGGTGAACACCCACGCGCGGTTGGTGAAAAAGGCAAAGAGCACTGCACACACCCATTGAATGATCTGCGCCGCGGTGTAAAGTGCGAAATAACGCGCTGAGGTGGTCTCCCCTGCGGGAATGTCAAAGATGCCGCGTCCGCCAAGCAGAACGGCGTAATACACGCCCCAGCCAACAAAGGTAGTCAGCACACCAAAGACGAGGTACATTAGCACCTCACGGTATTTTGTCAAAAGTGCTTTGATTTTTTCTATCATCATCAGCCCTCTTTTTTCCAGGTGGTTCCCTCTCTGGTGTCAACCAAAACGATTCCCTTTTCCAAGAGGTATTGGCGAATACGGTCTGCCTCGGCAAAATTCTTGGCCGCCTTGGCTTCTTTACGCTCCACAATGAGCTTTTCGATCTCTGCTACAAACGGATCATCACTGACGGGTACTTCTGCTTTTTCTTCCTTCTCCTCGTTCAGCTTTGCGGCATTCTCGAGAAGGTTGAGACAAAGAACGGTATCAAAGTCGGCAAGAGCCGCTTTTTTGGTAGCATCGTTGGTTTTTGCCTTGAGCACGTCGTAAACGGCGGTAACCGCCAAGGAAGTGTTCAGGTCGTTGTCAAGCGCCTTAACAAAGCCCGCCTTGAGCTCGGCAAGAGCCGCCTCATCAATGGCACCGTCGTCTTTAAGCGTTGCAATACGCGCGATGAGCTTGTTGTAGGCAACCTTGGCGTTCTCCATGTTCTCCCAAGAGAAAACCAAGGACTTGCGGTAGTGGGATTGCAGGCAGAAGAAACGGTAAACCATGGGATCAAATCCCTTTTCGATCAGCAAGGAAACAGTGAGGAACTCGCCCTTGGACTTACTCATTTTGCCGGAGTTGGTATTGAGGTGCAGAACGTGAACCCAATAGTTGCACCACTTGTGGCCGAGATATGCCTCGGACTGTGCAATCTCGTTGGTGTGGTGAGGGAATGCGTTGTCGATGCCGCCGCAGTGAACGTCAAGACGCTCACCGAGGTGCTTCATGCTGATGCAGGAGCACTCAATGTGCCAGCCGGGATAACCGATGCCCCAGGGGCTGTTCCATTTGAGCTCTTGATCGTCAAACTTGGATTTGGTGAACCAAAGAACGAAGTCTGCCTTGTTCTTTTTGTTGCCGTCAGCTTCAACGCCGTCGCGCACGCCAACTGCGAGGTCTTCTTCCTCAAAATTGTTAAAAATGTAGTATTGCTCAAGCTTGGAGGTATCAAAGTAAATATTGCCGCCTGCCTCGTAAGCAAAGCCCTTTTCGAGCAGCGACTCGATGACCTTGATAAACTCATCGATGCAAGAGGTTGCGGGCTCTACCACCTCGGGGCGGCGAATGTTGAGTGCGTTGCAATCCTCAAAGAATTTTTCGGTGTAGAATTGCGCGATTTCCATAACGGTTTTCTTTTCGCGCTTTGCACCCTTGAGCATCTTATCCTCGCCCGTGTCAGCATCGGAGGTCAGGTGACCAACGTCGGTGATGTTCATAACGCGAGTAACGTCATAGCCGCTGTAACGGAAGTAGCGGTCGAGAATGTCCTCCATAATGTAGGTGCGCAAATTGCCAATGTGTGCAAAGTGGTAAACGGTAGGTCCGCAGGTATACATGCTGACCTTGCCGGGTTCGTTGGGTATGAATTCTTCTTTCTTTCTGGTTGCAGAGTTGTAAAGTTGCATAATCTATCTCCTTTTGCGGAAAGTTCCGCGTGCTTGTTATAATTTTTAGCGGATGCTTCGCATCCGTCACCTCATCACCCGGCTACCGCGGGAGCTTCCCCTCAAGGGGAATCCTTTTGAGTAGCCGCCTCGTTGAAAATACGATTTTGACAATAGAATCTAATGCTTTTTTCTTGTCGCTAACTTGCTCCTTGCCTTCCCCTTGAGGGGAAGGTGCCGACCCCTGCGAGGCGGATGAGGTGACGCCATCGCAGATGGCGTACGGGTTTTATTTTTTCTTCTTGCCCTGTGGCTTCTTTTTCTTCTTTGCCACCGAGAAGCCAAAGGTGCCTATCTTTTTGCCAAGCTCAAAGTAGGTGCCGTGCGCGTAAGCGACCAGCCCTGCTTTTTCAAGGTGGAGCTTGCCGTCGGCATCAATCAGCGATTCGTCTACGTCAACGGCAACAATGTCAGCGAGGAACATGTCGTGTGAGCCAAGGGGAATGACGTCGGTCACCCGACACTCCAAAACAAGGGGGGATGCTGCAAGAATGGGACATCCGATCTCGCTTGAGGTCTCTTTTTCGAGCTTACATCGCTCGAATTTGTCGATCTTTGCCCCCGTGTGCACACCGCAAAAATCGGCGGCGCGGACAAGCTCGGTTGTGGTGAGGTTGATGGCAAACTCGCCACTCTCTTTGATAAGCTTGTAAGAGTGACGGGACGGACGCACCGCAATGTAGGTTTTGGCGGGAATGGTATTGGTAATTCCCGTCCACGCCACGCAAAAAACGTTATCCTTGCCATCGTGAGAGCAGGTTACCATTGTAGGCGGAACAGGTGCGAGCATCGCCCCACCGCGCCATTTGACCTTTGCCATCATATCACTCCTTTCGCCAAATTGATCAACATAATTATTCAGTATATTATATCACATTTATAAAGCGTTGTCAATCATTAAAAAAGAAAGAGTGCGTTTTCTTTTCCAAAAACCTCTTGACAATTCTTTTTGAATATGGTAGAATAGGAGAGCAAAATAGGTATGCACTGTATGCATTCGGGAGGTTATTTCGCCTGCGGCGAAAATACCCACACCCTGCGCCTGACAAGCAAGCTTGTCGATCTGCGGGTGGGGTATGCGCAGCGGATTCGATGAGCAAACGCTCATCGAGCCATTTCTCTCCCCGCTCCATAAGAGCGATGCATAGAAATGCATCGCTCTTATGGAGGGTTATCGAAGCGGTCATAACGAGGCGGTCTTGAAAACCGTTTGCCTTCACGGGCACGTGGGTTCGAATCCCACACCCTCCGCCAACAAAAAACGCACTTTTGTCTACCGACAAAGGTGCGTTTTTTGAACTAAGTGTTCCGCAAGCGGAACGTGAAGTATGCTTCGCAAGTGAAGCGCACTTCGTGCATGAAGTGTGCCTTCGGCACGATATGCGGAATACTTAACTTCACTGCTCCGAAGGAGCAACTTCACTATGCCACAAGGCATAACTTCACTGCGGCTTGCCGCAACTTCACTATTGAAATATTTGTAAGTATGTGGTATAATGTTGGTGAAAGTGAGGTGCATATCATGTCCGATTCAAAACTCCGCACACAATCCATGGATTTTGCAGTTCAAATCATAAATCTTGTAAAATCGCTTAAAGAAAACAGAGAATCCATAATATCCAATCAAATCGGCAGAAGCGGCACCTCTATTGGAGCAAACATCCGTGAAGCACAGTATGCTCACGGTAAGGCTGATTTTATTGCCAAGCTTCAAATCGCGCTCAAAGAAGCAAATGAGACAGGATATTGGTTGGAACTTTTATATAAGACAAATTACATTACCGAAAGCGAATACAAAGCGTTAGATTCCGCTTGTACGAGTATTCGAGTAATGCTTATTTCTTCTATCAATACAGCAAAGGAGAGACAATAATGTTTGTTTATTGCTTGTACATTAGCGGTTCTAGGGCAGGGGATGAAATACACAATGCAAACGATGACTGTGCAATCTGTAAAGCATGGTCAAAAAAGCAGGCAATAAAGAAATTTAAGAGGATGTATTGTGATTTCAAAGAATCCAATGTTTTTCGTGCGAAATACAACAAATATGGGATCGCGGTGTTAACCGATTATTGATTTACGCACCTTTTTTGCGTTTTCACCTACACTTACGCACCGTTTGCGCGTTTTTTTGCCAAACAAACAAGGTGCACCAAAGGGGTACCTTCCATAAAGCAGGTTTTACCTACCGCAACCTTGTAGGGCGGTGGCTTGCTGCCGCCGAAAACAAACGATATATGCAAAGAAAACGGCGGGAGATAAACCCCCGCCCTACAACAAAAGGAGTACGGACAATTTGTTCGTACTCCTTTTCACACGCCTTGCTCGTTTAGGTTAGTGTGTTACACCTTTTAGGTGTACTGTCGGGAGGTAATGATCCTCCCTTGTGTAAAGGGAGGTGGCTCGCGCAAGCGAGACGGAGGGATTGTTAAAAATAAAATCATAACGAAAAACAATCCCTCAGTCACCTTCGGTGACAGCTCCCTTTGCACAAGGGATCCTTTAGGTTGTGCGCCCCGAAAGTTCGCCTGCTTTTCCTGACAAGCACTGCTTTTGTGGACACAAAAGCGAAGCCCCGCACAAGACGGGGCAAATATCATATCTTAATTGGATAATCACCATAACCCATACAGCACGAAACGCCTTTTAAGGAATAACATTGCATTTCAATGGTTGCAAAAAGAATACACAAACAAGTATGATACATACTGTGGATTTCATAGGTAAATCCCAAAGATCTGTGCTTAGATTTCTTTTCAATAATAATTCCTACGGCAATCAATGTATCAAGAGCAGTTCGCAAAGCGTTTTCGTCAAGACACAATCTCTCTTGCAACTCACCAAAACTGATATCACTCATTGATATAATTGCTAAACAAGCGAGAATATTGTTTCTCTCTGAAAAAGCGGACAATAACTTCTGCGACAATTCCACTGTGTGTTGATCTATATTCTCAAAGAAATCTCTTGTTACAATAGCACCGAATCCTTTGCCCGACAGCAAAGATAAACCGTTTTCATTTGAAATATGTGCGGGCTCATCATAAATTGCAGTATCTCTGCTTTTTAGATTCCCATGCGTGATTCCGTGATGTGCATATCCAAAAATTTTCAGCACATCCTCATACGCCTGCTTACTCATTTGATTTGGGATTCCTTTAACTTTTTGAAATACCTTTTCATAAATCTCGGAATAAATTATTTCTTTTCCGTAAAATAAATAATCAATGCTGACTTCAAAGTATTCTGCAATAAGAGGCAGTGTTTGTGTATCCGGTTGCGAGGTGTTTGTTTCCCATTTAGAAACTGCTTGCGGAGAGATGTTTAGCGCAAGAGCCAATTGCTCCTGCGTGATGCCTTTTTGTTTTCTAAGGTCAGCTATATTTTTAGAAATATTTATTTCTTTCATAATATTAATTTCCTTTCCAAAATTCACCGTGAGCTCTTTGGTTGTGTCTAAATTATATCACAAAAAGCTCTTGCTGTAAACAACTTGTTGGGATTGAATATCAACTCGCGGTTGTGCTAATTACAGATAAATCAACTATATTTGCTTTTAGATATAAAATTGGCGCACCTGCTTTATCGCAGGTACGCCAATGGTGCCCCTTGTTTGTTTTGTGTGGGTGGAGCGCTGTGAGAAATCACGCGCTTGCGCGTCTTGGCAAATTTGCGTTTTTTTGCTTGCAAACAACAAATTTCTGCCATCAAGCAATTTTTATCCCTTTGATACACATTTGTAACGCATTTGTAACGCTACAAATGATATAATACCGTATATCGTAGTCAAAATGCGTATTTTTGCACGTTTTATCCTATGATAAAAGGTCTTTTCAAAAACAAATTCAAAGGAGAATTTTTTATGGCAAACAAAATGATCGCACTTACCGTAGCCCTCTTGCTTTTGGTGTCGGCTCTGGCATCCTGCAATCCCACCAAAAACGAGAACACAACCCCTGCCGCAACCACCCCCACAGCAACAACTCCTGTGGCAACGACTCCTGCGGTAACCACTCCCGAAGGCAACAAGCCCGAAAACACGCCCACCGAAATTACGTTGCAGGAAGTTTATGATGCGGGCAAAAACCTTCTCGCTTTGCTTGGCGACCACGAAAACGTATATGCTCGTGTTACAAGCGAAGGCAAGGTTATTCGCGAAGAATATTTGAGCAAGCAGTACGGCTATTCTTACTCTATCGTTGATTTTGTGGATCTGAAATTCGAGTACGCGAACTTTGTAACAGACACTGCTGCATATTTCTGCTCCGAGGGCCTCTATGCACTCGATGTAATTCTTACGCAGGACGGCATCGTTGAAACGTCCGGTCTCCTCGCTTTAATGGGAACCAGTGCCTTCATCTCTTCCGCAGTGCTGAACGATGAGACCACCATCGTCGAAGAAGACGGTTTTATCATTGTATCCTGTACCGCGGATTTGGAAGACATTGTGCTCATGGAAGGGGGCGTTGTTTCTTGCGTAGAAACTTATACGCTTGATGCAAAAACCCGTGAAATGGTTTCTATCAAGACCGTTTACACCTACGAGGACGGAACCACCGAAGAAGGTGTTGTTACCATTACCCGTGATGTAGAAGATCCCGAAGGCATGAAGCCCTTCTTGGCATTTGCACAAGAAACCGAGGATATGCGCACAGTAACCATTGTTTCCAACCCCGGCACCGAGAACGAAAAGACCGAAAGCATTCAAGTTCCCAAGGGCTTGCAGGTTGCTCTTGGCAGCGATTGGGGTGTTGAAGAAACATTTTCCGTATATGAGGATGCGGCTTGCACCCAACCATGTGAGGAAGAGTGGGATGTCAACGCCGACATCACCATCTACGTAAAATGGGATGAACCCAGATACACCGTTACCCTTGAAGAATGGAACGCGATTGTTGGCGAGAGCAACTATACCATTGAAAGAATTGAAAACGGTGAGACCTATACCATTCAAAAATACACCGATTATGCCATTGACATTGACGGCGCCACCTTTCTGTTTATAGACGACGCAACCTATGAGCTGATTGAAGAAGAGGACGGTTGGGTTGCTTACGAACGCCTCTTTTTGACTTTTGAGCCCACCACAGTTTTGGAGGGCTGTGAAATGGTGGATTTTGAGTATGACGAAAACGAAAAAGCTTACATCTACAAATACTGGCAAGACTACGGCTATACGATTGCCCTGAGATTTGAAAACGGCTTGCCCGTTAGCATGACGCTTGTTAATATTGAAGATGAATCTGATGTAATCGTTCGCTTATTTACCAACATTGGCTCCACCGTAATTGAAATTCCCGAGGATTACACAATTGTAAAAGAAGAAGTGGAAGAGCCTGCCACTCCCTCCCCCGTTACCGAAGAAGTGTGGAACTCCTTTGTGGGCGAAACCACTTTCGATTGTGCTGTTTTCATCTCCGGTCTTGTCGACTCCGAGTTCTATTCGGAGGCTCACTTTATAAAATCTGTTGGAAACGCACTTTCTATCGATGACGTGATCTATGTTTTGGAGGACGGCAAGTACTACGTTCTCGAAGAAACCGCCGACGGTTGGATCGCAACCGAGGCCACACTCCCCGCTTTCTGCCCTACCTCTTTGCTGGAGGGCTTGCACTACAACGATTTTGAGTTTGACGCAGAGACCGGTCATTACGTACCAAAGGAAGTTGTGGAAAACGAACCTTACTCCGAGATTTGGTTTGATGAGAACGGTTTGCTCACAGGTCACTATATCTATAATGACAATCTCTCCGAGAACCCCGAGACAGAAGGTGCAAATCTTTTGACAATGATTGGTTTTAACAACACAGAAACCCCCGTTATCGAGGTTCCCGAATATACCATTGTTAAGTAATTTAGAAAAACATTAAGAGGCATCACCGCGCGGTGATGCCTCTCTTTTTTTGCTCGACGTTACGCCTCTTTGCCAAAAACAGTATATGATTTTTTTCTTGCAATTGCATTTTGCTGTTGCTTTTTGCGTTTGTTTGTGCTATACTGTTAGGGCAAGATATTTTTTGCTTACTGTTAGACATAAAAGGAGATTTTATGGACTCTGTCATTTTTATATTTGAAATCATTGGTGTCATTGCCTTTTCTCTTTCGGGTGCCTTGACCGCGATGAAAAAGGAAATGGACATTTTTGGCGCGTGCGTGCTGGGTATGACCACGGCAATCGGCGGCGGCATCATTCGTGACCTCATTTTGGGCGTTACTCCCCCTGCGGCATTTGTCAACCCCTTGCAAGCGGTGCTTGGACTTGTTATTCCCGCAATCACATATCTGCCCATCATTCAAAAATTCTTTGCGCGCAACAAGCATAAGGTGCAGGCACTCTCCCTGATGATCGCCGACTCGGTCGGTCTTGGCGTGTTCACCGTTGTGGGTGTGAATGCGTGCTTTGCAAACATTCCCAACCCTAATGCCTTTACCGCCATCTTTTTGGGTGTGATCACAGGTGTTGGCGGCGGCGTTTTGCGCGACGTGTTCTCCATGAACCTGCCAAAAATATTTGTTAAGCATTTTTATGCTTGCGCATCCATCGCGGGCGCGATCGTTGCCTACCTTGCACACATTTATTTGGGTGCTTTGGTTGCAACCGTTGCCGGCGCGGCGGTCGTTATCACGCTCCGCTTTTTGGCATCCTTCCTGCGCTGGAACCTCCCCAAGCCCAAGTACCCTCTTGAGGAAGAAAAATAAGAAATATAAATTTTATTTTAGGGCGAACAGCGTTCGCCCTTTTATTCACAAGTCTGCGTTTGTGGACGGAGCATCGAGGGCGCCCCGAAAAAGCAAGCGATTATCGCAAACAACACTTGATACAAAAAGGAGAACGTCAGCCGTTCTCCTTTTTTGCTTTTTATATCCATCTCTTTTTTTCTTTGATCCAGTGTCCGTTAAAGGCAATGTAACTGTAGCTGTCATCGCTATACCCCGCCTCGATCTTGTTGCCGTCAACAACAGCAGAAAGACAATGCTCAAATTCAATACGCGCCTTGTATTCGTCCCACACCTCACCGTTGATAACAAGCTCGTTGACACACCCTACGCGGCGATAACAGATGTTGTACTTCCCTTTTTGCGCTTTCAGCAGGATGCGTGCCTTTCCCTCTGCCGCCTGGCGCAGAGGTGTTTTTCGTGCGACGTCTTTTACAATCTTTTTCTCGGCCTTTTTCTTTTCGTGCTTTCCCATCACACAGCCGTACACAATCAAAAATACGCCGCCACAGGCAACTACGATGCCAATGATCGTGTACCCGATTTGATAATCGTCGATCTCCTTTTGCGTCGCTTCAAAATTGAGGATCTCCTCGTTCTCTGTGCGAAGCTCGGCTACGTAATAGGTGTTTGGGTTGATCAACAAATAGAGCTTTGTTCCTTGTGGAAGTGACTCTAAACGTTCGACGACCTCCTCTTTTAGGGTGTGCGGATAGAGCTCCTGCTCGGAACCGTCGACAAAACAGATGGTGCTTGAATTTTTGCCCTCGCGGTATTTTTCAAATTCCCCCTCATATACCAACGCATCGTTGCGAGATACCGGCTCGGTATTTCCCGTAAGCACAAAGCCAAAGAGGAGCCCGAACAAAACAGTGATTACGCCAAAGATGATGGTTCCCTTTGGGCTATCGAGAATGGTATCTGCCATTTTTGCGCGGTAATTTGTTTTAGACATATCTCACACCGTCCTTTCTTTTCTCTTATTATAACATAATTCACTTTGTATTTCAACATCTGTCCTTCAGTTCTTTTTATCTGAAATTAAGAAAAAAGCGGCAACGAAGCTCGTTGCCGCTTTTTTGCTTATTCTCTTGTCAGATCGGGCGCGGTGTGCAGGGTTGCGTGATTGCGCAAATAGAAGAGCAATCCAACAAAATCCTTGACGTATGGAATAAACTCGCCGCGCGAGAGCATTTCCATAATTTCACTCTCGCTTGCCCATTTGGCGCCCATCACCTCTTCGGCTTGCAGCGTCAGGGCATCTATATCGAGGTCGCGCTCAATCAGATAAACGTCACCAAAGCCCTCAGGAAAATGAATCGTCAAAGCAGGACGCAGATCGGTAAACGGAATTGTGACACCGAGCTCCTCGCGCACCTCGCGTTCGGCAGCCGCAGAGCTGGTCTCGCCTGCAATCACGCTGCCGCTGGCGGTAACGTCCCAAAGCCCGGGCCAGCCGAATTTGGTGAGCTGACGTCTTTGTATCAGCATTTCGCCGCGGCTGTTAAAAATGCAAACGTGAACCACCAAACGGTAAAATCCTGCGGGGTGCTTGGCACCGCGCACCATCGTTTTTCCCGTCCTCTCGCGATCCTTTGTGTAAAGATCCCAAAGCTCCATTCTCCGCTCCTTAGTTGTTTTGGTTCTTGGACTCGCGACGGCGTTGCTCTCTTTGCTTGAGCTGCAGCTTGTGCG
Organism: Eubacteriales bacterium; assembly: GCA_045656885.1. Classification (GTDB taxonomy): domain Bacteria; phylum Bacillota; class Clostridia; order Oscillospirales; family CAG-272; genus UMGS1865. The sequence goes on along the minus strand of JAZORZ010000006.1, from coordinate 1,599 downwards.
TGAGTGCCTTTTCTTGAATGATGCACTTAACCAAAGAATCCAGATCGCCGCCCTCTTGGTAGTCGGCAGAGCAAATGTAGTTTACACGGTCGTCAAGAAGCAGATCGGTAACCTTGTTCTTCTCACCCTTTTGGTAAACGGCGATCGATACGCCGCCCTGCTTTTTGATGAGCGTCATGCAGGGAATATCGGTAATACCGTCGCCAAAATAGATCATATTTTGATAAGGAATTTCGCGCTCGCGAACCTTATCGTTGACCTTTTTGTTTTCGGTCTCATCGTAAACGCCCTTGGAAATACGGAACACGTATTGCGTTTTTTGGGTGTAGTTGATGGCGATCTTGGGCCAAATTGCCTTGCCGTCCTCATCAAAATGGTATTGGCAGGCAAAGATCTTTTTGAAGCGATTGCTGATCTCTGAGCCCTCAATGATCTCCTTGATGCCGCTGGAAATAACATAGTGCTCGATGTTAACACCAATCGATTCGCCATAAAGATTGATGCGCTCAAACCAGTTGAGAACACCCTTGTAGAAACGAATATCCTTACCCGTGGAGCGCAGATATTCCTTTGTGACATCAATGCCCTTTTCCTCGCAAAGTTTTACGGAGCAATAGAGATATCCAAGGATACCTTCCATATAATGCTTTTTTCGATAGGTCTCCACCTTGCCCCAAAACTCACCGGGTGTCATACCCAAATTAGGGATAAAGGTATAATTTTGCATATCTTGATCGCACAGGGTTTTATCAAAGTCATACATCAGAGCGATGGTTGGCTTTTTACGCATAAGAGCACCTCACATTTCTTTCAATTTGTAAAAACAATTTCCCATTGTCTTTATTATAGCACATTTTTTGTGCGTTTTCAAGAGCGTTTTTGCAATACGTGCAGAGAAAATCGCATATTTTCGCATAAAAAGGAGCAAGGCAACGGCAGAGCCGTTGCCTTGCTGTTTGCAAGTATATTAACTTTTAATAGTTAAATATTAGCCAACGATTTCGCAGTCAAAGAGACGTGCTTCTTGACCAACAGTACCGTTTACTGTGGATTTTACACAACCAATAACGCAACGGAGAGTTACAGTGTCACCCTCTACAGGCATTGTTTGGCCGTCAGCAAGAATGATGTTGTATACGCTCATCAGGTGACCGTTTGCGGTTTTAACTCTGCAGAAACCATCTTGCTTTTCTGCGGTGTTTCTGGGAGCACCGTTGTTGAAAGTAACAGTTACATAGTAATAGCCGTCAAGCTTTGCGCCTTGAGCAAGAACTACGCCCAATGCTTCTGCATCGTCCATAGTAATAACTTCGGGTTCTGTGGGCTCTACGGGAACTTCTTCTGCGGGAAGGTCAGCAGACCAAACGAGGTACAGGTCTCTGAAGTGTTGGCTCTTCTTGGAAGCATTGTCTGCAACCTTGATAGAGATGGTATTTTCGCCTGCTTGGAGGTTGAACTTCAAGCCGGTGTAGTATGCGCTTTGGAGGTAGTCGCTGTCGCGAAGCATGGTTGCTTCGTCAGCGGTTGCCCAACCGTAGGTTGCCTTGATGGATTGCTCGTTAGCGGTGCCTTCGTTGATTACAAAGGTTGCGCCACGTT
>JAZORZ010000005.1:0-54077 GCA_045656885.1 Eubacteriales bacterium | reverse complement strand
GCAGGCAAGACCTTCCACGAGGGTGACTGCATCTCCATCGACGGTTCCACCGGTAACATCTACGACGGTCTCATTCCCACCGTTGATGCAGAGATCTCCGGCAACTTCGGCACCATCATGGGTTGGGCAGATGAGTTCCGTACTCTCAAGGTTCGCACCAATGCTGATACTCCCACCGATGCTAAGAAGGCACGCGAGCTGGGCGCAGAAGGTATCGGTCTGTGCCGTACCGAGCATATGTTCTTCGAGGCAGACAGAATCGCTGCTTTCCGTGAGATGATCTGCTCCGACACCGCCGAGGAAAGAGAAGTAGCTCTGGCTAAGATCCTTCCTTACCAACAAGGCGACTTTGAAAAGCTTTACGAAGCACTCGAAGGCAACCCTGTTTGCATTCGTTTCCTCGATCCTCCGCTCCATGAGTTCGTTCCCACCACCGAGGAAGACATCGCAGCTCTTGCAAAAGCACAAGGCAAGACTGTTGAAGATATCAAGGCGATCATCGCATCTCTGCACGAGTTCAACCCCATGATGGGTCACCGTGGCTGCCGTCTTGCAGTAACCTATCCCGAAATCGCAAAGATGCAAACCGCTGCAGTTATCCGCGCAGCTATCAACGTTAAGAAGAATCATCCCACATGGAACGTTAAGCCCGAGATCATGATTCCTCTGGTAGGCGACGTTAAGGAATTGAAGTATGTTAAGTCCGTTGTTGTTGAAACTGCAGATGCAGAGATCGCAGCAGCAGGCGCAGAGCTCGAGTACGAAGTTGGTACCATGATCGAGATTCCTCGTGCATGCCTTACCGCTGACGAGATCGCTGCTAACGCAGACTTCTTCTGCTTCGGTACAAACGACCTGACACAGATGACCTACGGCTTCTCCCGTGACGACGCAGGTAAGTTCCTCTCTGCATACTACGATGCAAAGATTTTTGAAAACGATCCTTTCGCAAAGCTCGACCAAACCGGTGTTGGCAAGCTGATGAACATGGCAATCACCCTCGGCCGTCCCGTAAACTCCAACCTGCACGTTGGTATCTGCGGTGAGCACGGTGGTGACCCCACATCCGTTGAGTTCTGCCACAGCATCGGACTTGACTATGTATCTTGCTCTCCTTTCCGCGTACCGATCGCTCGCCTTGCTGCAGCTCAGGCCGCTATTAAGCAGAAGTAATTACAAGTCACCGATTTGTAAAGAAATAAGTGTATTTTCAATCACCCCTGCAACATTTGCAGGGGTGATTTTGTATTGTTGAAAAAAACTTCTTGCTTTTTTGCGCGAATTGTGTTATAATAAAAGTACCGAAGCAAAGGAGGAACATCTTATGGGTATCTTAAAAAAATTTCTTAAGCTTAAGCCCAAAATTCAGGAAGCTCCCGAGAAAAAAGAGGAGTGCTGGTATAATAACATTAACGAAAAGGTCAATGGCAACAAAGGCGCGCCTCTTGAAGGAGCGGCGCTGAGTGGTTCCAATCAATTTGAATACAGTGTTACAAAGAGTAATTCAATGAATTGATAACGCTTTTTTGAGGAAGTCGCGCAAAAATACACGGCTTCCTTTTTGTATTGCGGAACGTATGGGTTAAAATCGGGAAGGGCACAGTGCAAATCTCACCAAATTTAAAAAGACAAATTCGGTAATCTTCAACAAACTTTCCTTATATTATAGCACGCTTGTTGACAAAGTGTCTAGTTTGTGTTATGATATATACACGGGCTGTCTCTCATTTTTCGTGCGACACCCCAAAAACATTAAGGCAGAATTTTCTGCAAAAAAGGAGAAACACTATGAAATTTGTCAGATTTATGTGTGTCATTTTGGTCATTCTGTTGGTCATCATGATTCCCGTAAATGTGGTTGTCAGAATGTTCGACAACACGATCTCGCTCCTCATTCCCGGAAACACGTTCTGGAAACTCGAAAACAAAGATCCCAACGCCATCTACTACCAAGGTGACTATGCCACCGAGGCAGAAAGAATCGCTGCAGGTAATGAACTTTGCTACCGTGTAGAAGCAGAAGGCGCAGCACTTCTTCTCAACAACGGTGCACTTCCCTTGGCACAAGGCGCAAAGGTCAGCACACTTTCCACCAACTCCGTTAACCTCACCTACGGCGGTACCGGCTCGGGTAACGTTGACGCATCCAAGGCAGACAACCTCAAGGCAGCGCTCGAAAAATCCGGATTTACGGTAAACGGCACGCTTTGGGATTGGTATAACAGCAAGGATGCAGAAAAGCTGATTAAGGAAATCGAAAAAGAAGTGGGCAAATCCGCAGGCGAGAGCGCAGTTCTTGCAGGCCAAGCACCCATCACCGAAATCGATATCGATAAGTATCCTGAAAACGTAAAGAACTCCATCTCCGAATACGGCGATGCAGTTATCATCACTTTCTCCCGCGTTGGCGGCGAGGGCTACGATTGCTCTTTCCCCGGCTACGAGGGTGAAGCAAACGCACAAAACTATCTCGAGCTCGATGCAAGAGAGAGAAAGCTTCTCGATTATGCCAATACTTTGAAGAAAGAGGGCAAAATCTCCAGCATCATCGTTCTCATCAACACCTCCAATGCACTTGAGGTTGACTTCCTCAACGATTACGACGTAGACGCTTGCCTTTGGGTTGGCGGTCTTGGCATTGCAGGTACCAACGCGGTAACCGATATTCTTGCAGGCAAGGTGAACCCCTCGGGTAGTCTTGTAGATACCTACTGCTACGATAACTTCACCTCTCCCGCAATGCAAAACTTCATTGCACAAACCTATCAGGGCTTCAACGGCCAAATTCCCGAAAATGCTTCTACCTACATGGTATATCAAGAGGGCATTTACGTTGGCTATAAGTACTACGAGACCCGCTATGCAGATGCTGTTATGGGCACAGGCAACGCAGGTGACTACGCACCCCAATACGGCAAAGAGGTTGCATTCCCCTTCGGTTACGGTCTCTCCTACACCGAATTCACTTACAGCAATCTTAAGGTAGAGAAGGGCACAAACGCCAATGGCGAAGCTTGCTACAACGTAACCCTCACCGTTACCAACACCGGTTCCGTTGCAGGCAAGGAGACCGTTCAAATCTACCTCTCCTCTCCTTACACCGCCTACGACGTTGCCAACAAGATCGAAAAGGCAGCCGTTCAACTCATCGGCTTCGGCAAGACCGAGGTCCTTAAGGCAGGCGCATCTCAAACCGTCACCATCGTAGTTGACGAGCGCGATATGGCAGCTTACGACGCGCTTGGAGCAGGCACCTACATTCTTGATGAGGGTACCTACTACCTCACCGCAGCAACCGACTCCCACAACGCAGTCAACAACGTTCTTGCCGCAAAGGGCTACACCACCGATGACGGTATGGACCAAAACGGCAACGCAAACCTTGTTTATAACTGGGATATGGAGTTTGATTCCAAGACCTACTCCAAATCTCTGAACGGCACTCAAATCAAGAACCAACTGCAGGATGCAGATCCCAACGCATACTTTGGCAAGGATACCGTAACCTTCCTTTCCAGAAATGACTGGGCAGGTACTTGGCCTACCGAGAGCGTAAAGCTCAACCTTATTGACAGCATGGTAAAAGAGCTGACCGAAGGTCGCTGGGCTACCATGGGTGAGGACTACTTCACCGTTCCCGAGGAATGGAAGAATATGCCTGTACTTGACGCAAAGAACGGCTTGACTCTGTACGATATGTTCGATATGGACGAGGACAAGGACGGCGTTAAGGCAAATAAGGATTATGACGATCCCGCATGGGCAAAGCTTCTCGAAAACGTAACCATCGACGAGCTCATTGAAATGGGCGACTGCTTCCACTGGAGACACCCCGTTGTATCTGTAAACGCACCCGGCTCCCGTGATGAAAACGGACCTCAGGGCCTGACCGTTGCACTCTTCGGTGCAGGTCTTGGCGCACAGGCAACCGCATTCACCTCCGAGGACGTTATGGCTGCAACCTTCAACCTCGACCTGATGTATGAGGTTGGCGTTATGATCGGTAACGACTGTGTTGACGCAAAGGTTTCCTGCCTCTATGGTCCCGGCGCAAACACCCACCGCACACCTTATGGCGGCCGTAACTTCGAGTACTACTCCGAGGACGGCTTCCTCGCAGGCGAAATGGGTGGCATCGAGGTTAAGGGTATCCGTTCCAAGGGTGTTGACGTTGTTATGAAGCACTTTGCACTCAACGATTGCGAGCAAGACCGTCTCGGTCAAGCAGCATGGCTCACCGAGCAGGCAGCACGTGAAATCTACCTCAAGGCATTCCAAAAGGCACTTGAAGAGAACGAAGGCCTCGGTGGCGTTATGACCGCTTACACCCGTTGGGGCACCACTTGGTCGGGTATGCACCAAGGTCTTATGACCGGCATTCTCCGCGGCGAATGGGGCAACAAGGCAATGAGCATCACCGATAACATTCTGGTTACCTACTGCAACGGTGCAGACGCGGTTATTGGTGGCGGCGTTACCTGCTTCGACGCTATGATGCCTTATGCAATCAACGCACTCAAGGCAGAAAAGGACGATCCCGTAGTTGTAAACGCAATGGTTGAGGCAATGCACCACAACCTTTACACCATCATCAATTCTGCAGCAATGAACGGTGTTGGTCCCGAAACCACCGTTGTGGCAATCACTCCCGGCATCATCAACACCATCACCTATGCTACTATTGTTATCGCTGTTCTCACCGTTCTGTTCTTCATCATCAAGCGCAGAATCAAGATGAACAGAAGAGCAAAGGAATACTACTACTATTACTAATTTACGGACGTTTTCTAACACCGTATAACCGAATTTAACAAGTCTCCCTGTCCGTCACTGTTTTCAAAGCAGGGCAGGGAGATACTTGTATCACAGGAGCTTTTATGAGAAAAGAGCAACTCATCAACGAAAATTGGCTGTTCCGTTACCACGATGGCAGCGAAGCAGTTGTCAATATTCCACACACGTGGAACAATATCGACGGTCAGGACGGCGGCGACGACTACTATCGCGGCACTTGCGTTTACGAAAAGGATTTCACCTCTCCCACTCTCTTGGAGAACGAAAGACTGTACCTCGAATTTGCAGGCGTTAACGCATCTGCAAGAGTCATTCTAAATGAAAAGACCGTTATGATGCACGATGGCGGATACTCCACCTTCCGTGCCGATATCACAGATTACCTCGCGCTCGAAAATCATCTTGTCGTCGAGGTAGATAACTCCAAAAACGATAGAGTTTACCCCCAAAAGGCAGATTTCACCTTTTACGGCGGCATCTACCGTGACGTGAAATTGATCATCGTAAACCAATACCACTTTGATATGGACCATTTCGGTGGACGCGGCTTGGCGGTTTGTCCCGAGGTTGGCGGTGAGGATGCCGCCATTTGGGTAAGAAGCTGGCACAACGCCGCATCAGACGGTAAGGTGGCAATCGTTCTCAAGGATGCCGAGGGGAATGTTGTCGGAACGGGTAACGATACCGACGAGACCATCGTTATTCAAAAGGTACACCTCTGGCACGGCATCGAGGATCCTTACCTCTACACCTGCGAAGCAACGCTTTGGGTAGAGGGGCAGGCAGTCGATTTTGTTTCCTGCCGCTTTGGTGTGCGTTCCTTCCGTATCGATTCCCAAAAGGGATTTTTCCTCAACGGCAAGGAATACCCCCTGCGCGGTGTTTGTCGCCATCAGGACTGGAAGGGAATCGGCAATGCCATTACCAAGGAGCACCACGATACCGATATGGCAATGATCCGCGAGATCGGTGCCAATACCATTCGCTTGGCGCACTATCAGCACGATCAGTATTTTTACGATCTGTGCGACGAATACGGCATGGTTGTTTGGGCGGAGATCCCCTATATCTCCGAACATATGCCTAACGGTAGAGAAAATACCGTTAGCCAAATGAAGGAGCTCATCGTTCAGTGCTACAATCACCCCTCTATTTGCGTATGGGGAATTTCCAACGAAATTACCATTTCCACCAAAAAGAGAGCGGATATGCTGGACAACCATAAGGAGCTCAATGACCTCATTCACGAAATGGACCCCAGCCGTCCCACAACGCTTGCGTGCTATGCAATGTGCGCACCCTTCGATCCCGTAGGGCATCTCTCCGACGTTGTCAGCTGGAACCTCTACCTCGGCTGGTACACCCCCTTTATGTGGCTTAACAATCTGTGGGTGGATTACTTCCACAGGAGATACCCCAACCGCTGCCTCGGCTACTCCGAATACGGTTGTGAGTGTATGCCCAATCTGCACTCCTCGCACCCTCGCCGCGGCGACCAAAGCGAAGAATACCAATGCAAGTACAATGAGTATATGCTCAAGTTCTTCGATAAACGCCCTTTTATGTGGGCAACCCATCTTTGGAACATGTTTGACTTTGCTGCCGATGCAAGAAATCAGGGCGGCGAGCCCGGCATGAACCATAAGGGACTTGTCACCTTTGACAGAAAAACAAAGAAGGATAGCTTCTACCTCTACAAGGCATGGTGGAGCAAAGAGCCCTTTGTTTACGTTGCGGGCAGACGTTATGTTGACCGTGTGGAGACCAGAACCACAATTAAGGTTTACTCCAATTGCCCCGAGGTCACCCTTTATCTCAACGGCAAAAAATTCGCAACGAAAACGGGAGATAAGATTTTTACGTTCAGCATACCGCTCAAGGGCGAGGTAAAAATCAAGGCAGTTGCAGGTGAGGAGAGCGACGAGATTGCTATTCGTCATGTGACATCCCCCAATCTCAGCTACAAACTTGTGCATAAACTTGCCGGCGGCGGCAACTGGACTTAATTGGCAAAGGAGATAACAGTATGAGTGAAACAAACGGCGTCAATCGCGCCAAATTTTATCAATTAGCACTGTTTCCAATGAACAACGGTGCAACAAACGTATATTTTGTATTGATCCTATCCTATATTGCAACCTTTGGCAATAAGGTTTTGGCACTTGGAATGGTATTCGCGTCCTTTATGGTTACGGGAATGCGCGTTTTCGATGCCATTACCGATCCCATCATTGGTGCAATTATGGATAAGACCGATGGCAAATTCGGCAAATTCCGTCCCTTCATGGTTATCGGTAATGTCATTATGGCAATTTCGGTCATCGCACTCTACATTCTAACGCCTCTTGTGCCCGCCACCATGATGTGGCTGCGCTACGCTCTGTTTATCATTCTTTATGCTGTTTGGGTAATCGGCTATACTTTCCAAACCTCGGTCACACGTTCGGCACAACCTGTTCTTACCAACGATCCCAAGCAACGCCCCCTCTTCACCGTTTTTAACACGATTGCTTCTTTGGTAGGTATGGGTGTTATGCAGTTTGTCGGTCCCATCATTGCCGGCAACGGTATTGCGGGTGACTATAACCGCACTTGGTTTGCGATTATGACTCCCATCGGAGTGATTATCTCCATCATTCTTACCGTTCTGGCCATCATCGGTATTTGGGAAAAAGACCAAACCAAGTATTTTGGCATTGGCGGTCAACAAGAGCAGCTGAAACTTCGCGAATATGTTGACATTGTTAAGCATAATAAACCTCTGCAACGTTTGATGATTGCGGGCGGTGGATGCAAGCTTGCACTTTCCATTGCAACAAATCTTACCGTTTTGTGTATGCTTTACGGTTGTATGACGCAGTTTGGCACGCATATCGAAATGCTTCCCAGTGCTACTGATCCCAACATGCTTGTAGAAACCGTAGTTTCCGACAACCATTACGATAACCTTTTCCTTATCATGATGGTTATGGGTTATGTCTTCTCGGCACCTTTCTTCCTTCTCACCGTTCGCACCTCGCAAAAGCACGGCCAAAAGAAATCTTTGATGACCTACGTAGCTGTTGCATTTGCATCCTACATTGGTGTGCTGGTAATGCTGCTGCTTTGGAAGTTTGGTGACCCCGCGTGGAATCTTAGCTTGTTTGAAGGCACGCTCTTCAAATCCGATTTCAAAATCACCGTTAACCTTTACACAATTCTCTTTATCCTGTTTTTCGGCGTTGGCTACGGCGCATACTATTCCACTGCGGATATGCCCATTCCAATGGTTGCCGACTGTGCCGACTACGAGACCTACCGCTCGGGTAAGTTTATTCCCGGCATTATGGGAACGCTCTTCTCGCTTGTCGATAAGCTTGTTTCCTCTCTTTCTGCAACGGTTGTATCGGTTGCACTTCTGTTTATCGGTGTTAAGGACCTTCCCACCAAAGCGACTCCGTACGTTGACGGCATGAATTGGGTCGTTATCGCTTTGTTCTGCCTCGTTCCCATGCTGGCTTGGGCACTCACCCTCATTGCAATGAAGGGCTACGCGCTTGACGGCGAAAAGGTCAAAACCATTCAAGCCGTTAACGCCGCACGTAAGGCAGCGGTTGCCGATGGTATGTCGATGGAGGAAGCTATGGCTACCATCACCGATGAAACCGTAAACACAAACGAACAAGCACAAGATGCTTAACACAAAAATAAAGCGCTCTCGCAAGCTGCGAGGGCGCTTTGTTGCTTTTCAAAAAAGGACTTGCAAAACAGAATTGAGTATGCTATAATGAAAGGGAGCTCCTAACCGACCATTTTATTTATTACGGAGGAACAAAAATGAAAAGACTTTTATGCATGATTTTAGTACTGGTGTGCGTTTTCGGCTTCAGTTCTTGCGATCTGCTCGAAAAGTTTATTTCCTTTGACCGAGTAGAAACCAATGCACCCACCGCGCAAGACCCCAACAACAATGAAGCAAGCACTCCCGATAGGAATGATTCGGAGAGCAAAGAGCCCGGCAACAACAAGAGTGAGGAGACCACCTATTTCGATCACGATTGTACCACGCCGGACGATCAAAAGCCCGAAGAAAGCACTCCTCAAAAAGAACCGGATCAGACGACACCCGAGCAAACCACCCCGGAGGATAATTATCCCTGTGACACCACTCCCGATATAACCACTCCTGAAGAAACTGTTTTGCCCGATCAAGAAATATACTTCTCCGTTCAAGTGGTATTCCAATCCGGCGGCATCCACCGCGTTGAGGAGACTTTTTGGGTAAAGGAATCTTGCACGTTCAATCAGCTTTATGCTATGTTTGTGGAAAAACATTTTCTTGAAAACTTTTCGATCATTCCGTACCTCAACGGCGAGCTGATTGATACCACCAAGACCATTTATCTGCAGGATGGCGACAGCATTTACCTTGAGGAATACTCAGGGATGCCCGGTGAAGAACCGGTATGCCCGCACGAGTGGATAGAAGGTTATTGCCCTCTGTGCGGCAGTACGTGCACCCACAGCGAATGGGACGACAACAGACAATGCCTTGCTTGCGGTTCTTGGTTGGGCGTTGACCTGCTCTACATTGAATTCTATATGGATGGCGAATATTACGGCTGCACATCCACCATTGAGTATACGGTTGGCGAACAGTTGACGTTCCAATTCTGGCGCTCTTGGGAGGATCTGACCTCTATTTATGATGTTTATGTAGGAGATATTCTTGTTACCGACCAATATTACATGATTGTAGAAAGCTGCAATATTTATCTTGTTACACGCACCTACGATTACCAATAACCAATCAACGTATAAGACAAAACGGGACCTTTCCTTGCGAAAGGTCCCGTTTTGTTTTATTTGATTTTAAATCTTTTTTGCAGCTTGACAAAATAAACGGTTATCAGCTTTGTCAGGCAAAAGTCATAAAGCACAAAGGCAAACACGCCAAGAGCCAAGGTCGCGGCAATCATCACCCAACCGCCTGCGGTTTCGAGGAGGGTAGGGGCAAAGAGCCACATCACCGCCCACATCAGACCGAGAGACACGGCAAGCACACCGATTTTGATTGCCCACGCAGGCAAACGCGCCATGCGTCTTTCAATTTTCTGCTTGATGATGGGGTAATAGCCCGTCAGGAGTGCATAAAAGAGCACGGGTGTTTTGAGTGGCAGGAGCAAAAGAGCAATGATCGAGGTCACAATCCATATCAACCACGGGTAAACGCCGCCTATCTCGATCACGGCATACACCGTGAGTAGCGAAGCCATTACCGCAACGGTGATGTCAAGCACTTCGATCACAGAGCCAAGCCCCAATATGACGACCCCCAAGGCACACAGCATTGCGCTAACGGTCAAGTATTTGACCTGTTGAGAAGTTTTCTTCGACATAGCAGCCCCCGTATCAGCAGCAAGGAATGAGGTCGCCGCCCATCATTTCGCAGCAGCAATCGGCACAAATGAGTTGGCTGCAGCAATTAAGAGTATCGTCGCTTCTTTGCGCCGTGTGGTAGCCGTATCCGTAGCTTGCCGTTTGCGCACGGAGCTGATCGCGTGCTACGCGGTATTCCTGATTGTAGGGATCCATTGCGCAGGCGCGGTCAAACATATTTTGTGCATCGGTAAAGTATCCGCGCTTGTAAACGGTGCAGCCCATCAAAAAGAACCATTCGGCATTTTGCATACTCGTGCCCATCGAGCGCAGTATCTGCTCGGCTTGCATGATCTCGTTATCGTTGATCAGGCGGCGTACCTCTGCAAAGCGCGCGTCTCCTGTTGTCGAGTTCGTGTTCGGGTTACCGTTGTAGCGGTTGTCGCCGCTTTGCGACTGTCCACCGCCCGCACGCATCTTTTGGATTTCTTCATAAGCCGCGTTGACCTCTTGCATCTTGTCGTTTGCAAGGTCGGCAAGGTCACTGTCGCGATATTTGTCGGGGTGATACTTGCGAGCCAAGTCGTGGTATGCTTTTTTTACTTCTTCGTCAGTAGCGTTGGGGGAGACTCCCAATACTTCATAAGGATTTTTCATGTTTGTCGGTGTTACCTTTCCAAGCTTGCTCTAAAATACGGTCGGCTACTTTGGGCAGACCAAGATAAAGAATATTACAAAGAATTTCCCGCACCTCGGGGGCAGGGAAGGTATCGATCAAAAGGAATGCACTCTCGGCATCGGCGAGATAACGCTTCAGGGAGATCGCGATTCCTGCGGCGTTCTCTTCTGTCATACTGTCGCCAAACAGGCGCACAAAGGGGTTAAAGGAGCCGCTTGCGAGGTCGTCGCGGTAATCGTCGGCGGCATCAACAAGATAGATCCAATGCCCGATCGCACGGCCGAAAGAGGTGGCGATACGTGCCTCGGTACCCTTGAGTCCTTCGGCACAAACGGCTGCCATCAGATTGGCAAAAATCGCGGCGGGAGCATCCGCGCTCGGCAGAGCGGTCGTGTCCTTTTCGTACTGCCGCAATTGCCCCAACAGGGCTTTTACGGTAGCATCTAATGTGGGGTAGCGACGCCTTGCGCGGCGGTAAGCCGAGGAAAAGAACCCCGATGCGGCACGCGCGCGCAGTTTTTTGAATCCTTTTTCATCGTCTATGTCATCGCGGCATTTGTGGTAGGTTAAAATGGCAGAGGCATCCGCACAGTACGCAAGCGTGGGGGAGTGCATTGCCATATTTCTTTTTTTGAAGGGGTGAACGAGGCAGCGTTTCTTTTCGAGCGTTATTTTCTCGTTTGTCAAGGACATACGAAAGGCCGCCAAAAATGCAAAATCATAGCTGAGAGAGAGACGTGAGCACTGACCGGTGCATTTACCCATCTGTCGACAAAGACCGCAATAAATAGCGCGGTAGCATTCCGAGTCACGCAAGCGCAATTCGGGCGCATCGGCGCGAATATAGCCCAGCATCTCATCACTCCTTCCGTAGTTTACCCTCATCTATATATGATAACGCATTTGTCTGTAAATTGCAAGAATATTTTGTGTTTTTTTGCGAAAGTTTTTCCTTTTCTTGCTTTTCTTGCAAAAAGAAAATAAAAAAATCTCAAAAAAATGCAAAAAAACTATTGACAAATGGGGCAAAAGGGTGTATAATACCATAGAAAACAAAGCAGAGCTCTCCGCTCTCACCTACCTGCAAGGGCAGTCGGGTTAATAAACGCCTTATGCCACTATCTTAAGTGGTTCTTGTGCCGTGCGGAGACCTGTGTCTTTGTACGGTTATTTTTTATTTCGCTTGGAGGTGTTTAACTATTAGCGCAAAAGAAAAAGAAAACCTGCTCAATGAGGAAATTACCGCAAAGGAAGTGCGCCTCATCGGTGCCAATGGCGAAACGCTTGGCATTATGAGCTCCGATAAAGCTTTGGAGACTGCGTATGACCAGGGTATGGACCTTGTTTTGATGTCGGGACAGGCAAATCCCCCCGTATGCAAGATTATGGACTACGGCAAGTTCCGTTTTGAACGCGAAAAGCGCGAAAAGGAAGCCAAAAAGAAGCAGCAGACCATCGAGCTTAAAGAAATTCAGCTCTCCTGCCGCATCGATACCCACGATTTTGAAACAAAAGCAAACCACGCACGCCGCTTCCTCAGTGACGGCAACAAGGTTCGCGTTGTTATGAAGTTCAAGGGCAGAGAAATGAGCCATATGAACATCGGTAAAGAGATCCTTGAAAAATTCGAGGAAGCTTGCTCCGAGTTGGGAACGGTCGATAAAAAGCCGGTTCTCGATGGCAGATTTATGAGCATGGTTATCTCACCTGTTAAGGCGAAATAATCAAAACCGTACCAAAATTATCAGTATATCATACTTCGGCTGTGCCGAAAGAGAAAAGGAGTTATGAAAAATGGGAAAAGTCAAAACACATAAGGCCTCGGCTAAGAGATTTTCCGTTACTGCAAACGGTAAGGTCAAAATGTTCCATACCTCTCACCGCCACAACACCGGTAAAAAGGACGCAAAGAGAATTAGACACCTGCGTTCCAGCGCAATCGTTGATGGCAAGATCGCAACCAACCTCAAGACGTTGGTTCTGAAATAATAAGAAAGGGAGGAATTGAAAAATGGCAAGAGTTAAGGGCGCAATGATGACGCGCAAGAGAAGAAAGTCCACACTCAAGGCAGCTAAGGGTTACTGGGGTGCAAAGTCTAAGCACTTTAAGATGGCTAAGCAAGCCGTAATGAAGAGCGGCAACTACGCATTTGTAGGTAGAAAGCAAAAGAAGAGAGATTTCCGTTCTCTCTGGATCACCAGAATTTCCGCACAGGCAAAGGTTAACGGAATGAACTATTCCACCCTTATGCATGGCCTTAAGGTTGCAGGTATCGACCTCAACCGCAAGATGCTCGCTGAGATCGCAGTTTCCGATAAGGAAGCATTTGCAGCTCTCTGCGCACAAGCAAAGGCAGCACTTTAATTGTGATAAAAAACCCGATGTTAGCATCGGGTTTTTGTCATACATAGATGCTTTTTCGCACTCTGTTTTGGCATAAAAAAGAGCGCAAAACACACCCAAAGGAGGCACAAAAATATGCTTTTTACAGGGGAAATTATCCGTTCCAGACAAAACAAAAACATCGTCGAGCTTTGCAAATTAACAGACCGAAAAGCGCGTGAGGCAACCAAAACCTTCCGTTTTGACGGCATCAAATTGCTCGAGGAAGCCATCAAAAACGACGTAGAGATCTGCGCCGTCTTTTTGTCGTGCGCGGCACAGGAGCGAGTGCTCGATTTTCTGCGTACGCGCTTTGGTGAGGCGTATGAGAACAAAATTGAAAAGTGTTTTGTGGTGTCGGATGATATTTTTGAGAAAATTTCTGAAGAAAAATCGCCCGAAGGCGTAATAACTATTGCAAAATATATTGACAAATTGCAAAAAAATGCTACAATATATAATAGCGTTCATTTTTTGCAGATGAAAAACGAGAGCATCGTGCTCCTCGAATCGGTGCGTGATCCTTCCAACGTGGGGGCGATCATTCGATCGGCTGCAGCTATCGGTATTGACCGCCTGATTATGAGCGCCGACTGCGCCGATATTTACCATCCGCGCGCCGTGCGCGGCTCTATGGGCACGGTGTTCAATCAGCCCATCGACCGTGTGAGCGACCTCGCCGCAACGATTGTAGAATTGCGCAAGAGCGGTCGCCGCGTTTTTGCCGCCGCACTTGACGAGAGAGCTCTCTCTCTTGGCGAGCTTGAAATTCGTAAGGGTGATGCCGTGGTCATCGGCAACGAAGGGCACGGGCTTTCGCGCGAGGTCATCGCCGCTTGCTCGGGCAGCGTTATCATTCCAATGAGTGAGCGCGCCGAATCCTTTAACGCCGCCGTTGCGGCTTCCATTCTCATGTGGGAGTTCGCAAAAGGCAAATAATTTTTGATTTTTGAAAAGAGAGGGGGAGAGACAATGAAAAGCAAGGACACTTTGTATTGGATATGGCTGTCCGAAGCGCTTGGCGCGGGTTCTTCTGCGTTTCGCCGTTTGATCTCCCTTTACGATACGCCTTTTGACATCTTTCGCGCCGAGGAAAGCGAGATCGATCAAGTTCCCGATCTGACCGAGAGAGCCAAGCGTGCACTCTGTGATAAGAGCTTGCAGCGAGCCACCGAGATACTCGACCTGTGCGAAAAAGAGGGCATCGGTGTTCTTTGCTATGATGAAGATGCCTATCCACGTGCCCTGCGCGATATACAAAAGCCGCCAATGCTTTTGTACTATCGTGGCAATCTTCCCGATTTCAACCGCAATCTTTGCGTCGGCATTGTGGGAACGCGCAGTATGAGTGCATACGGAATGCGTCAGGCGTATAAAATGTCGTATGAGCTTGCTTCAGCGGGCGCGTTTGTCGTCAGCGGTATGGCAAAGGGCATCGACGGTGTTGCGGCGGCCGCCGCACTCAAGGCAGGTGGCACTACCGTTGCCGTGCTTGGCTGTGGCGTTGATGTCGTTTATCCGACCCACCACCGCAACCTCAGCCATGAGATTGCACGCACGGGTGTTATTCTCTCGGAGTATGCTCCGGGTGCTCGCCCCAACAATTATCACTTCCCAATGCGTAACCGCATTATCAGTGGCTTGTCGCAGGCAACCGTTGTTGTCGAGGCGGGCATTGGCAGTGGCTCACTCATTACCGCCAAGGATGCTATCCTGCAAGGCCGCGACGTATTCGCCCTTCCTGCCAACGTAGGCAGCA
This sequence comes from Eubacteriales bacterium, assembly GCA_045656885.1. Classification (GTDB taxonomy): domain Bacteria; phylum Bacillota; class Clostridia; order Oscillospirales; family CAG-272; genus UMGS1865. Next base: position 39,104 of record JAZORZ010000005.1, on the reverse strand, counting down.
AGGGCGCAGATGGCACCAACGGACTTTTGCGTGACGGTGCGCGCATGGCACTTTCCGCCCAGGATATTCTCGCACCCTATCAGTATACCTATGCCGAGTCGCTGAATTTGGAAAAATACGAGGCAGCAAAATCCTTGGAGAGCATTGACCTTATCCATCTTGCATCTCTTGGTGTCATCGAGCTTTCGGGCAATGCCGCAGGAGATACAAAGATGAACCTCAATCCCGCGTCGACTCCCGCCAAAGAGAAAAAGCCGATACAAAAGCGAGCATCTTCCCAAAAGCAGGCAAGGTCCGCCGAACCTGTGGCAGAGCCGAAGAAGGAAAGGGAAGAGGAAAAGCCCGCGCCCATGCCCATCACACCGCCAAGAGCGATTCCCGAGGCAACGTTAGCAACTCTCTCACCGGCGCAAAAGGCAATCCTTGAGGCGATCCCCGATGACGGCACGCTTTCCACCGATGCCATCTTTACATTGGAGCATCCGCATGCTGACCTGATGGCGGCACTGACCATGTTGGAGATCATGGGACTTGTGCAAAAGCTGCCCGGCTCTCTTTACAAAAAGGCATAACTTACATTTGACAACTTGTTTTACGAAGAAATATACCGAACCCAACCAACGAAAGGAACGAAAACAGAATGGCAACTAATCTGGTCATACTCGAGTCTCCCTCTAAGGCACTTACCGTAAAGGGCTATCTCGGAACCAACTACAAGGTAATCGCATCTATCGGTCACGTGCGTGATCTTCCCAAGAGCACGCTGGGCGTTGATATTGAAAATGACTTTGAAGCACACTATATCAATATTCGCGGCAAGGGCGACCTCATCAAAGAGATCCGCAAGAGCGCAAAGGCAGCAAATAAGATCTTTCTCGCAACCGACCCTGACCGCGAAGGAGAGGCCATCGCATGGCATCTCGCCGCGGCACTCGATATTCCCGTAGAGAAGACACAGCGTATTTGCTTCAACGAGGTTACCAAGTCGGCAGTCAAGGCGGCTATCAAAAACCCCAGACAAATCGATATGAACCTTGTCAACTCCCAACAAACGCGTCGCATCCTTGACCGTATTCTCGGCTACAAGCTCAGCCCCCTGCTTTGGAAGAACGTTAAGAGCGGGCTCTCCGCAGGACGTGTACAATCGGTAGCAACCAAGATCATTGCCATGCGCGAAGAGGAAATTCAAAAATTCGTTCCCGAAGAATATTGGACCATTGAGACGCAACTCACAGCCCCCGACGGCAAGACCTTCCGTGTGCACTTTGTAGGCACCGAGGAGGGCAAAATGGCACTTGCAAACGAGGCAGAGGCAAAGGCGGTTGCAAATGCAGTCAACGGCAAGCCCTACACCGTGGCATCTGTCCGCCGTGCAAGCAAGCAAAAGAACCCCGCAGCACCTTTTACCACCTCTACTTTGCAACAAGAGGCATTCCGCAAGCTCGGCTTCCAATCCCAGCGCACCATGAAGGTAGCGCAGGAGCTTTACGAAGGTATTAACCTCGGCTCCGAGTTTGGCGGTACTCAAGGTCTTATCACCTATATGCGTACCGACTCGGTTCGTGTCTCTTCCGATGCACAAAACGCAGCACGCGATTTTATCATGAACAAGTACGGCGCACAGTATTGCCCCGAAACGGCAAGAGCTTACAAATCCCGTGCAGGCGCGCAGGATGCGCACGAAGCGATCCGTCCCTCTCGCGTAGACCTTGAGCCCGCAATGATCCGCCGTCATCTCACCCCCGATCAGTTCAAGCTTTACAAGCTCATTTGGGAGTGCTTTATTGCAAGCCAAATGGAGTCCGCAACACTCAATACCATCAGCATCGATTTGAATGCTGCAGGTTATCTCTTCCGCACCAGTGGATATTCGGTTGCATTCCAAGGGTATATGGCAGTTTATGAGGCCACCGAGGAGGCAAATGCAAACGATCACGAGCCCAAGGCGATCAAGGATATTCGCCTGCCCGAATTGGAAAAGGGAGACGAGCTCACCGCCGCCGATGCCGATCTGACACAGCACTTTACCGAGCCCCCCGTAAGATACAACGATGCGTCTCTTATCAAAATGCTCAAGGACCTCGATATCGGCCGTCCCAGCACCTATGCCACTATCATCAGCACCATCATCACGCGCAACTACGTTAAGCGTGAGGGCAAGGCATTCGTTCCCACGCCTCTTGGCATGATAACCAATCAGCTCATGGAGCAGAATTTCCCCACCATCGTTGACTTTGGTTTTACCGCAGAGATGGAACGCGACCTCGATAGGATCGAAGAGGGAAATGCCGAAATGCTTGACGTTCTCAACAAGTTCTGGGCAGACTTTTCCCGTCAGTTGGAAGAGGCGGAAAAGAACATTGGCGAGAAGAGCATTGAGATTCCCCCCGAGGAGACCGACATCATTTGCGAAAAGTGCGGCAGCCGCATGATCGTTCGCAACGGTCGATTTGGCAAGTTTGCCGCTTGCCCCAACTATCCCACCTGCCGCAATACTAAGCCCCTGACTCCCCCCGAGGCAGAAAAGTCCGAGGAGCCCGAGCAGGTAGAGGAGAAGGAAGAAAAGACAAAGAAAGCTCCCGTCATCGCTGATTTCAAATGCGAAAAGTGTGGCGGCGATATGGTTCTCCGCACAGGCAAGTTCGGCAGCTTCTATGCATGCGCTCGCTATCCCGAGTGCCGCTTCACAAAGGCGCGTGTGCGCGACCTTGGCGCAAAGTGCCCCAAGTGTGAGGCAAAGATCGTTACCAAATACGGTCGCAACCGCACCGTTTTCTATAGCTGTGAGCGTTACCCCGAGTGTGATTTCTCCTCTTGGGACGTTCCCACCAATGAGACCTGTCCCACCTGCGGCAAGATGCTCTTCCGCAAGAAGGGTAAGAATCTGCTCGTTTGCCACGACGAGGCCTGCAAATACAGCCGCGAAATTCCCGCCGGCACAAAAGAGCAGAGCGAAGAATAAGTATGACTATGCAACAAGCAAAAATTCACGTTTTGGGCGCAGGACTTGCCGGCTGTGAGGCAGCGTGGCAAGCCGCCCAGCGTGGCGTCAAGGTCAAGCTCTTTGAAATGAAGCCCCACAAAATGACGCCCGCGCACCACGCGAACGGCTTTGCCGAGCTGGTATGCTCCAACTCTTTGCGTTCCGATTGCACGACCAACGCAGTAGGGCTCCTCAAAGAGGAGATGCGCCGCTTTGATTCACTCATCATGCAAGCGGCAGATGCCACGCGCGTTCCCGCGGGCTCGGCATTGGCAGTCGACAGAACCAAATTTTCAGAGTATATCACCGACCGCATCCGCAACCATCCCAACATCGAGGTGGTCGAGGAGGAGGTTTCCTCTCTCGAGGAGGGCGTTGTCACCGTTATTGCTACGGGACCTCTGACCTCGGATGCTATGGCACAGTTTATCACAGGCGAGCTCGGCTGCGGCAAGCTGCATTTCTTTGATGCCGCCGCACCCATTGTCGATGCCGCTACCATCAACATGGACGTTGCCTTTTTCGCATCCCGTTACGATAAAGGAGATGCGGACTATATCAACTGTCCCATGAACAAAGAACAATACGATGCCTTCTGGCAGGCACTCACAACCGCCGAGGAGGCACAGCTTAAGGAATTTGACAAAGAAAGCCAAAAGAACGTCAAGGTCTTTGAGGGCTGCATGCCCGTTGAGGTCATGGCGAAGAGAGGGTATGAGACCCTGTGCTACGGACCTCTCAAGCCCGTGGGTCTGATCGACCCGCGCGTAGGGGAGGAATCCTTTGCCGTGGTTCAGCTCCGCAAGGAGAACCGTGAGGGAACGATGTTCAACCTCGTCGGCTTTCAAACACACCTGACCTTCCCCGAGCAGAGAAGGGTATTCCGCATGATTCCGGGTCTTGAGAACGCAGAGTTCTTGCGCTACGGCGTTATGCACCGCAACACCTATCTCAACTCCCCCGGCATACTCGATAACACCTATGCCATGAATGAGCGCCCCAATGTCTTTTTTGCAGGTCAAATGACAGGCGTTGAGGGCTATGTTGAATCTGCAGGCAGCGGACTTTTGGCAGGCATCAATGCCGCCAAGCTTGCGCTCGGTCAGGACAAGCTTGTCTTGCCCCCCGAAACTATGATGGGCGCTATGGCAGATTACGTTAGCCGTGGCGGTGTGGGTGATTTCGCACCTATGAATGCGAACTTTGGCATTGTAACCCCTTTGGGTTACCGTGTTAAGGGCGGCAAGGTCGCAAAAAATGAAAAACTCGCAGAGCGCGCACTCGCCATCATCGACGAGGTCACAAAAGCACTCTGACAAATCACGAAAAAAATCCACAAAGGAGGTGCAATATGGCAATTACTCTCGACGTTCTGCAAGAACGCATCGGCTACCGCTTTGGCAACATCGGTTATTTGGAACGCGCTCTTACACACTCGTCCTATTCCAACGAGACGGGCGCGCGCAATCACCATCTGCTCTGCAACGAGCGGTTGGAATTTTTGGGAGATTCCGTGCTCTCCTTGGTGGTCAGCAATTATCTCTACACACATTTTTCCGAGTACCCCGAGGGCACACTTACGCGCATTCGCTCGTCGGTGGTATGTGAGGCAGCGCTCGCATCCTTTGCCGAAAAAATCGGCCTTGGTGAATTTCTTTTGCTTGGCAAAGGCGAGGCGCAAAACGGCGGAGCCGAAAAGCCGGCCATACTGGCAGATGCCTTTGAGGCACTTCTTGCCGCAGTCTACCTTGATGCAGGGGCAGAGGAGGGCATGAAGGCAGTGGCAAAATTCTTGTTGCCCATGGTCAAATCCGCCATCGATGCTTTGCCCGAAATGGGAGACGTGCGCATCGATAGCAAATCGCGCTTGCAGGAGTTCATTCAGCAAGACCGCGAGCAAAAAGAGGTTCTAGAATATCGCCTTGTAGGTGAGAGCGGTCCCGACCATAACAAGACCTTTAAGGTCGATCTTTATCTTGGCGCAAACTGCATCGGCAGTGGCAAGGGTCACTCCAAAAAGGCGGCAGAGCAAGCCGCCGCAAAGGCAGCGCTCTCACTGTTTGGCCTTATTTGATATGCGCCACGTCAACATTCCCGTTTTTATTCCGCATTTGGGCTGTCCCAACCAATGCGTTTTTTGCAATCAACGCTCTATTTCCGAGCACAAAGACTTTTGCGAGGAGAGCGTACGGGACGAAATTGAGCAGGTTTTATCTACTTTGCGGCCACAGGATGAAGCAGAGATTGCCTTTTTTGGCGGCTCATTTACCGGAATTGATAGAGACCTGATGTGCCGCCTTTTGGATCTGGCACAGGCCTATGTCAATGCAGGTAGGGTAGTATCCATTCGTCTTTCCACAAGACCGGACTATATCGATAGCGAGATTTTGTCTATTCTCTCGCGCTATGCGGTCAAAACCGTCGAGTTGGGACTTCAAAGCATGGATGACACCGTTCTGTCGGCCTGCCGCCGCGGTCACACCGCCACGCAGGCAGAGGCAGCTTGTCGCGCTGTAGTGAACGCAGGATTTTCGCTCGTGGGGCAAATGATGATCGGACTCCCCGCATCTACACCCAAGAGTGAAATGCTGACGGCTCAAAAGATCTGCGAATTGGGAGCATCCGCCGTGCGGATCTATCCCACCGTCGTGTTTTACGATACGCCTTTGTGCGAAATGGCACAGCACGGGCTTTATGCGCCGCTATCTGTCGATGAGGCAGTTGAGCGAACCGCACCCGTGTTGCAATTCTTTCGCGCGCGCGCGCTCCCGTGCATACGTGTAGGGTTGTGTGCAACCGAAAGCTTGACCTCACCCGATGCCGTCTATGCAGGCCCCAATCACCCCGCCCTTGGCGAGATGATCCTTGGCGAATGCCTTTATCAAAAGGTCAAGGCGGCAGTTCTGCAGGCAGAACTTGCGGGAGAGGGCATTGTTTTGGAGGTTCCCCCACGGGAGCTTTCCGCCACCGTCGGTCAGCACCGACGTAACATTGAAAAATTACAGCGCGAAACGGGGGTTACCGTCCATCGCGCAGTCGCTTGTGAGGGTTTGACGGAATGCCGCGTGCTTCCGTACCCTCAAAAAACGGTTTAGGAGGATAGTGACAGTGTACTTAAAGTCATTGGAAATGCAGGGCTTCAAATCCTTCCCCGATAAGACCAAGCTTGTGTTTGAAACAGAAACCAAAGTCGATCTTATCAACGAGAGTGGAAACGGAAGCCACGGCGTTACGGTCATCGTAGGCCCTAACGGCTCGGGTAAATCGAATATTGCCGACGCTATGCGTTGGGTTCTTGGTGAAATCTCGTCCAAGAGCTTACGTGGTAGCAAAATGGAGGACGTTATTTTCGGCGGTGCCGATAGCCGTCGCCCCATGGGTTATGCCGAGGTATCGGTTACCTTTGATAACCGCGGAGACTTTGCAAAATTGGATTGCCCCTACGATGAGGTTACGGTCACTCGCCGTTACTATCGCTCGGGTGACAGTGAATACTTTATCAACCGCAAGGGCGTACGTCTGAAGGATATTTACGAGCTCTTTATGAATACGGGTGTAGGACGCGACGGTTACTCTATCATCGGTCAGGGTCGTATTGCCGAGATGGTATCCCGTAAGAGCGAGGAACGCCGCAGCGTGTTTGAGGATGCCTCGGGTATTGCAAAATATCGCTATAAAAAGAACGAGGCAGAGCGTAAGCTCAAGGCGACCGAGGACAATATGATGCGTGCCAACGATATCTTCCAAGAGGTATCGGCGCAGGTAGGACCTCTGCAAAAGGAAGCCGAAAAGGCAAAAAAGGCAATTGAGCTTATGGAAAACAAAAAGCGTGCCGACGTCAGCTTGTGGCTCTACGATACCGAAAAGCTGCACGACGAGCTTGCCACCGCCGAGGAGGCAATGAAGCGCGCTACCTTTGACTTGCAAATGGCAGAGGACTCCATTCAGTCTCTCGAAACCCAAAATGCAAAGCTGTTTGAAGCATCGCAGAGCAGCAAAAAGGAATCCGAGGAGCTCCTGACACAAATCCGTGAGCAGACCGAGCTTTGCCACCAGCTTGAGAGTGAGTATCGCGTGGCCGAGAACACCATCTCTCACGCCAAGGAGCTTATCGCCGCAACGCAAGGTAGTGTAGGCGGCACCGAAAAGGCACTGCAAAATGAAATGGACGCTTGCTCAAAGCACGCAACCAAAATTGCAGAGCTGCAGGCAAGCGGTGAGGAGCTTACAAAGGAGCAGGAAAAGCTCGCTCTTGAGCAGACCCACCTGACCGAAAAGGCAAGCGAGCTCGAAGCCAACGTTGCCCAAGCACTCGAGGACATTCGTACTCTTGAAAACGAGGCGGTTGACGTTAAGGTTCGCATCTCGGTTTTGGAAAACGCCAAAACCTCCGATACCGACAAAAACAGCTCGGCACTGACCGAGCTTGAGGGTTACCGCAAGATCTCCGACGAGCTCTCGGAGCAATGTGCTGTCAAGGAACGTGCGGTTGTTGCATACGATGCAGAGATCGCAACTATTGATAGTGAGATCTCCAAGCAAGAGCAAATTCTTACCGATGCCACCGCGGCTCTCAAGTCCGGCACGGCAAAGCTGAATAATGAGATCCTGCGCCGCGACTCCATTGCGCAAAGAATTGCAACCTACAAAGCAATGGAAGAGCAATTTGAGGGTTACTCCAACGCCGTCCGCTACGTAATGAAGCAGTACGGGGAGGGGAAGATCACCGATGCACGCGGTATCCCCTGCGGAACCATCTACGGACCTCTTTCCAAGGTCATTTCGGTAAACGATAAATATTTGACCGCCATCGAGATCGCTCTTGGCGCAAACCTGCAAAACATCGTTGTTGAGGATGAAGCAACCGCAAAGGCGGCAATGCACACCCTCAAGCGCGGCGAGGCAGGCAGAGCAACCTTCTTCCCGCTCACCTCTATGAAGGCGAGCGAGACCACCAAGGAAATCACCGAAGCCGCGGGCTACGAGGGTTATATTGGCGTAGCAGACACGCTTGTCGATGCCAAAAAGGAATTTAGTCAAGTGCTTTCCTCTCTGCTTGGCAGAATCGTTGTATTTGACAACATCGAGCATGCCAGCGTTATGGCAAAGGCACTCCACTACCGTGTGCGCGTCGTAACCCTTGACGGTCAGCAGATCAACGCGGGCGGTTCCTTCACAGGCGGTTCTGTTCGCACAGGCAGCGGCATTCTTTCCCGCGCAGGCGAGATCAAACGCCTTGAAGGTGAGCTTGCAGAGCGCAAGGCAGCTGTTGAAAAGCTCGAAGCCGAGGTTGCCAAATTGACCGAGCAGGTTGGGGCCGCCGAGGACGATAAATACGCCGCCGAGGATCGTCGCGAGCTCATCGCTGTTCTCCGCAACACCGAGAACACCCAACTCGATCAGCTCCGTGCAAAAAAAGATGCCAATGACACTTTGCTTTCCAAGCTCCGTGCCGATATGCAGGAGTATGAAAACGCAAAGATCAAATACGAAGAGGAAATCGAAACACTCAATGCCGAGGCAAAGACACTCCGCCACCGCATCACCGAGCTGACTGATTTCCGCATGGAAAAGGACGCCGAGCGCGGCGAGATCATCTTGCGACTTGACGAAATTTCCAAGAGCTTGACCGAGCTCTATATCCGCATCAGCGAAAACCAAAAGGATATCGACACGGCAACCATGCTCAAAACCGCATCCGAGGAGCGCATCGAAACCTTCAATCAAGAAAAGATGATGCTCTCCGGTCGCATCAACACCCAAGAGGAGCAGATCCGTCAAACCACCGATGCAATGGAAAAGAACCGCGCCGATCACGCCGCGGCCACTGCTGAATTGGAACGCCTGAACGAAAAGCGCGGAGCGGTAGAGAAGGATAACTTCGAGTTTGAGCGCAAGCTCAACGAGCTCAACGCAAAGCTGCGCGACCGCATGAACCACAAGGAGCTCGTTTTCCGCGAGCATACCAAGTGCGAGTCCAAGCTCCTCAATTTGCGCGACACGCAGGATAAGCTTGCTACCAAGCTTTGGGATGACTACGAGCTGACTCGCAGCGATGCAGTGGCTCTCGGTTACCCGCCCGTTACCAAGGAAAACCGTGCCGAGATGATGGCACTGCAAACCGATTGCCGCAATAAATTGCGTGTTATCGGTCACGTAGACCTTGACGCCGTAAATAAGTACGAAGAGGTCAAGGTGCGTTACGATTATATGAGCGCACAAATCAACGACTTGGAAGCCGCACGCAAGGAACTCAATGGTATTATCAGCCAGCTCGAGGTCGAAATGAAGGCGTCCTTTATCGACTCCTTTAACAAGATCAACGAGAACTTCGGCCGAGTTTTTGCCGAGCTCTTTGGCGGTGGCTCTGCCGAGCTGTCTTTGTCCGATCCCGAGAACGTACTCGAGAGCGGTATTGAGATCAAAGCCGCACCTCCCGGCAAGATCATCAAGAACTTGATGCAGCTTTCCGGTGGTGAGCAGGCATTCGTTGGCGTTGCACTGTTCTTTGCAACCATTCAGGTCAACCCCACACCGTTCTGTATTCTGGACGAGATTGAGGCCGCTTTGGACGAGGTCAACGTTGAGCGTTTGGCGCAGTACATCAAGCGTTATTCCCACGGCACGCAGTTCATCATGATCACGCACCGCCGCGGCACAATGGCAGCTGCCGACCGTCTCTACGGCGTAACCATGCCCGAGCACGGCATCTCCAAGATCCTGATGCTGGACGTAAATGATATTTCCAAGAAAGAAGGAGAAGAGTGGAATGGGATTTTTGGATAAACTCTTTGGCAAAAAGAAGCGCGAGCAAGAGCTTCAAGCCCAAGAAGAACTCCGTAAAATAGAAGCCGAAAAAGCCGAAGCAGAAGCGAAAGCAAAGGCCGAAGTAGAAGCGAAAGCAAAGGCCGAAGCAGAAGCAAAAGCAAAGGCCGAAGCAGAAGCAAAAGCAAAGGCCGAAGCAGAAGCAAAAGCAAAGGCCGAGGCAGAAGCCAAAGCAAAAGCCGAGGCAGAAGCAAAAGCAAAAGCCGAAGCAGAAGCTAAGGCAAAAGCCGAGGCAGAAGCTAAGGCAAAGGCCGAGGCAGAGGCAAAAGCAAAAGCAGAGGCAGAAGCCAAGGCACAAGCCGAGGCAGAAGCTAAGGCAAAAGCCGAGGCAGAAGCTAAGGCAAAGGCCGAAGCAGAGACCAAAGCACAAGCCGAGGCAGAAGCTAAGGCAAAGGCCGAAGCAGAAGCGAAAGCAAAGGCCGAAGCAGAAGCGAAAGCAAAAGCAGAGGCAGAAGCCAAGGCACAAGCCGAGGCAGAAGCCAAGGCAAAAGCCGAGGCAGAAGCTAAGGCAAAAGCCGAGGCAGAAGCTAAGGCAAAGGCCGAAGCAGAGGCCAAAGCACAAGCCGAGGCGGAAGCTAAGGCAAAGGCCGAAGCAGAGGCCAAAGCACAAGCCGAGGCGGAAGCTAAGGCAAAGGCCGAGGCCGCAGAAGAGCCCGAGGTTGTCACCGAGGAAACACGCAAAAAGGAGAAAAAATCCTTCTGGAGCCGTGTTCGTGAGGGGCTCACCAAAACCAAAAACGCATTATTTGGACAAATAGATGACCTGCTCAAAAACTTTGTCAAGGTCGACGAGGACCTTCTCGAAGAGCTTGAAGAAATCCTTATCTGTGCCGACGTCGGTGTTAACGCCGCCGAGGATATCATCGATGAGCTTCGCGAGCAGATCAAGGACGGTCGCCTTAAGGAAAAGGAGCAGGTTACTTTGGCTCTGCATAACATTCTTGAGGGCATGATCGGTGAAGGAGAAGACCTCAAGCTTGAAACCTCTCCGTCGGTCATTCTCGTTATCGGTGTTAACGGCGTTGGTAAAACCACATCCATCGGTAAGATTGCAAACCGTTTGCGCAAAGAGGGCAAAAAGGTCATCGTTGCAGCAGCCGACACCTTCCGTGCCGCCGCTATCGATCAGCTTGCCGTTTGGTGCGACCGTGCCAAGGTCGAGCTTGTTCGTCAAAACGAGGGCAGTGATCCCGCCGCCGTTGTATTTGATGCTTGCCACGTGGCAAAGAATAAAAAGGCAGACGTTCTCATCATCGATACTGCAGGACGCCTGCACAACAAGACCAACCTGATGAACGAGCTGGCAAAGATCAACCGCGTCATCGACCGCGAGCTTCCCGGTGTTTCCCGCGAGAATCTCTTGGTGCTCGACGCTACCACCGGTCAGAACGCTATCCTGCAAGCCAAGGAGTTCAAGAATGCCGCACAGCTCACAGGTCTCATTCTCAACAAGCTTGACGGAACCGCAAAGGGTGGCATCGTTATCTCTATTCGCCGCGAGCTGGGCATTCCCGTTAAGTTCATCGGCGTTGGCGAAAAGCTTGACGATATGCAGGAATTTGACCAAACAGAGTTTGTCAAGGCACTGTTTGAATAAGGAGAATCGCCGTGAAGATCGTTCTTGCGTCTCGCAACCAAAAGAAAATAAAAGAATTGCGCCAGCTGCTCTCCGAGCTTCTCTCGGATGTTGAGGTGCTCTCTCTCGATGACGTCGGCATTGTGGGCGACATTGAGGAGAACGGTACCACCTTTGAGGAGAACGCGCTTATTAAGGCACGTGTTGCGGCAGAGAGCGGATACATCGGCGTTGCCGACGATTCCGGCTTGACCGTGGATGCGCTTGACGGAGAGCCCGGCGTATATAGCGCGCGTTATGCAGCAAAATGCAACTTTGCAGGAGACCACGACGACGAGGGCAACAACCAATGCCTGCTTTACAATCTTCGCAACGTTCCCGATGGGGATCGCGGTGGGGCATACGTTTGTGCCGTTGCCTGCGTCTTTCCCGATGGCCGCGAGTTTGTTGTGCGCGGAGAGTCCCGCGGCATTCTTTTGCGTGAGTATCACGGCACAGGCGGCTTCGGCTACGACCCCTTGTTCTACTTCCCGCAGTTTTGTAAGACCTTTGCTGAGGTCAGCGCCGAGGAAAAGCATACGGTCTCTCACCGCGGCATTGCAATGCGTGCATTCGCAAATAAATTGAAAGAGTATCTGTAATCGTAAAACATGAAATTTAACCAAGTCTTTACCGCCCCCTCCATGCGAGCGGCAGCCATTCGCATGGGCGTTATCGTTGGGGGAATCATGGCACTCTTCACCGATATGGATTGGAGATATGCCATTCTCACAGGAGCCGTTGTGGTTCTGTTGGCGTCGGTCGTTTTGCCCCTCGCCATGTATATCAAGCTCTTACCCTACAAAAAGTTCAAGGAGTCTCTCGGTCGCCCTGTGCTTCTCGATGCACCCGTGCGCTTTTTGGCAAAGCGGGGAATGGTTCCGGGATTTTTCCTCTTGACCGAAAGCAATCTCGTACTTCTTTCCGAGGAGAAGGAAAAGCCCGCGCTTGAGCTTGCCCAAAAGGACGTAGCATCTATCGCCCTTGGCGAGGATGTTGGCGTTGTTGATATTTATCTTGACCAAAACCAGTTTATCAGGTTTATTTCCGCCATCGACGAGGAGATCGTCGAAGTGCTTGAAAAGCAGGGCTGGAACGTAACCCGTCGAAAGGAATTTTATGATCACATCTAAGCAAAGAGCATATCTTCGCAGTCTTGCCAACCCGATCCCCACCATTATGCAGATCGGCAAAGGGGGACTGACCGAAAATCTTCTCAAAACCGTTTCCGATGCACTTGAGGCGCGCGAGCTCATCAAGCTCCACGTGCTTGAGAACAGCGGTGAGGATGCTTACGATCTGTTGCAGGAGCTTGCCGCACAGCTTGGTGCCGAGCCCGTAGCCGTTGTAGGTCGCAAGATCGTTCTTTATCGCGCATCCGAAAAGAAGCCCGTTATCGTTCTTCCCACAAAATGATACGCATCGGTATTTACGGCGGCACCTTTTCACCGCCGCACAACGGGCACGTAGCGGCTGCAAAAGCATTTATGGAGCAAATGTGGCTCGACTTTCTCTACGTCATTCCCGCAGGCACACCGCCGCATAAGGAAATGGCAGTTTCCATAGATGCCGCCCACCGTTTGGAGATGTGCCGTCTGGCTTTCTCGGGCATTGAGGGCGTGTATGTGAGTGATCTTGAAATGCGCCGCGAGGGCAGAAGCTATACAGTCGATACGCTCCGCGAGCTCTCCGGTGAGGATCGCAGACTCTTTTTGCTCCTTGGCACCGATATGATGCTCACACTCGATCAGTGGCGCGCACCCGAAGAGATCTTCAAGCTCTCTTATCCCGTCTATATCCGCCGCGAAAAGGATGCTATCCTCGATAAAAAGATCGTGCAAAAAATTGCCGACTATAACCAAAAGTACGGCAAGGTCGTGCGTCGAATCGTCACCGAGCCAATCGAGCTTTCCTCAAACCTTGTTCGTGATCGCTTGGCAAGCGGCGAGAGCATTTCGCACCTCGTTCCCGCATCGGTAGAAAAATACATTCGTGACAACCATTTGTACGAGTGAGAAGGGGACAGGCAGCGCATAATGATAAAGATCACCGAAAAAATGCTGGATGCTCTGCGCGAGCAGATCAAGGGCAGTATGTCGCCAAAACGCTTTGTGCACACGGCGGCGGTTGAAGAAATGGTCGCACGTCTGTGCGCGCTCTACTGCCCCGAATACACCATGCAGCTCCGCGCGGCGGCACTGCTCCATGACCTGACCAAGGAGCTCACGCCCGAGGAGCAGGAAGCACTTTGTGAGGAATACGGCATTCCCGTTGATGAGGGGCAACGCCTCTCACCCAAAACCTACCACGCCAAAACGGCGGCGGCGCGTATTGCGCGCGAGTTTGCCGCGTTTGCCGATCCCATCATCATTGATGCGGTTCGTTGGCATACCACGGGGCACGCGGGCATGACGCTTACCGAAAAGCTTTTGTATCTTGCCGATTACATCGACGAGTCACGCACCTTTCCCACCTGCGTGCTTTTGCGCCGTTACTTCTTCGGTGCCGAGCCCGAGCTGATGACCGAGGAAGAGCGTGAACGCCACTTACGTGCAACGCTCCTGCTTTCCTATGAGCATACGCTAAAGGATCTGTTGGCAGAGGGCGCGCCCATTGATGCTGACACCACTTTGGCGCGCAACGAGCTCTTGGTCGAGGCGGCAAGAGATATCAAATAACCAAAATCGAAAATTCTCTCATCGCTACATATCAAAAAGAGAGGTGTAATGATGAGAACCTATATCAGAATTTGCGGACTGTTCCTCGCGCTTTTTCTGTGCGCCGCGGCTATGTTCGTTGGGGCAGAGGAACCGACACAGACCGAGCCCGTTGGCATTTTTCAAAGGGAGCGCGTCACGCGAATACTCCTTTTGGGGTGTGACCGCGCATCTGGACTTGCCGACAGTATTCTTATTGTCAGCATCAACGAGGACGAAAAATGTGTATCCATTCTGCAAATTCCGCGCGATACCTATGCGGAATATACAGAAAGGGATTATAAAAAGATCAACGGCACACTCTCCGCCTTGGGAGAGAGCGGTACCAAAGACTTTTTCTCACGCGCGCTCGGTGTACCCATTCAGCACTTCGTTGTTGTCAAGCTCGACCTCTTTTGCAAAATGGTCGATGCCATTGGCGGTGTTGACGTTGACGTTCCGCAAAAAATGGAATACCATGATCCCGCACAAAACCTGCACATCTCTCTCGATGAGGGCAGGCAGCATCTCGACGGCAAAGCCGCCGAGCACTTTGTGCGCTACCGTTCGGGTTACGTCAATGCCGACCTCGGTCGTCTTGATGCGCAAAAGTTGTTTTTGCGCGCCTTTGCCCAAAAGTGCCGTTCTCTTGGCGCGCAGGAATATTTCCGCTTGGCAGGGGCGTCGCTCACAGGTGTGCAAACCGACATCGGCATTGCCGAGGCGGTTCGCTTAGGTGGCATTTTGCGCGAGTGCGACCCTGAATCCGTGCCCATGCAAACGCTTGCAGGGCAGGCAGTAAAAGGGCAGAGCGGCGCGTGGTATTACGTTCTCAACCGTGAGGGCGCATGCCGACAAATCAATGAGTTGACCTATCCCGAGGTTTTTCTCAATTCTTCGGATTTTGATGCAGACCGGCTTTTTGACCGCGAACAAAATCCGCAGTTTCACAACGTCTATACGGCGGCGGAGGACGCCCTTCCGCTCGTCTTCAATCCCTATTGAAAGGAAGCATACAAATAATGGATCAAACAATGCAAGAAAAAATCCCCGCAATCAATCAAGACTCCACATCCGAAGAAATGGCACACGCTATTTTTGACGTGCTCGATGCCAAAAAGGCATACAAGCTCAAGGTTCTGCGTGTCAACGACCAAACCGTCATCACCGACTATTTTGTCATTGCCACGGGTAACTCCAACACACACGTCAAGTCTCTTGGTGGCGAGGTTGAATATAAGCTTTCTCTGTGCGGCATCGACCCCTTGCACTATGAGGGCAGAGATAGCGACGGCTGGGTAGTTATCGACTACGGTCACGTTATGGTGCACATTTTCAGCCGCGATCAACGCGATTTTTATCAGCTTGAAAAACTTTACGGCGACGCCGAGGAAATACATTTTGTCGGTATAGACGAGGCGGCAGAGTCCGCATCCGACAAGGAGGAATAACAATGAAATACGATTTTAAGCAAATTGAACCCAAATGGCAAAAGAGATGGGAAGAGGAGCACGCCTTTGAAGCACAGGATAACAGCTCCAAGCCCAAGTACTACAACCTTGTCGAGTTTCCGTACCCCAGCGGACACGGTATGCACGTAGGTCACATCAAGGCATATTCCGGCCTTGAGGTTGTTTCCCGTAAGAGAAGAATGCAGGGCTATAACGTATTGTTCCCGATCGGCTTTGATGCATACGGACTCCCCACCGAGAACACCGCTATCAAGGATAATCTCCATCCCCGTATCGTTACCGACCGCAACATCGAAAAGTTTACATCTCAGCTCAAAAGAGTTGGTTTCTCTTTCGACTGGTCGCGCGTAGTGGATACCACCGAGGAAGATTACTACCGCTGGACACAGTGGATCTTCCTCAAGATGTTCGAGAACGGACTCGTTTTTCGCGATAACGCATTGGTTAACTATTGCCCCAGCTGTAAGGTCGTTCTCTCCAACGAGGACTCCCAAGGCGGCGAGTGTGACATTTGCCACAGTGCCATCGTGCAAAAATCCAAAACCGTTTGGTATCTGCGCATCACCGAGTATGCAGATAAGCTCCTGCAGGGACTTGAGGATGTTGACTATCTCCCCAACGTAAAGCAACAGCAGGTCAACTGGATCGGTAAATCCACCGGTGCTTTTGTCAACTTCTCACTCAAAGAAATTGACGAAAAGCTCCGCATCTATACCACCCGTCCCGATACGCTCTTTGGCGTAACCTTTATGGTTATCGCTCCCGAGCATCCCATCATCGAGGCAAACCGCGACCGCATTGCAAATATTGATGCACTTGACGCATACCGCGAGGAGTGCGCAAAGAAGACCGAATTCGAGCGTACCCAGCTTGTAAAAGAGAAGACCGGTGTTTGCATCCAAGGTCTTACCGCCATCAACCCCGTTTCGGGCAAGGAGATTCCGATCTATATTTCCGACTACGTAATGATGGGCTACGGCACGGGCGCTATTATGGCAGTTCCTGCACACGACGAGCGCGACTGGGCATTTGCAAAGAAGTTCGGCATCGATATCGTTGAGGTTATCAAGGGTGGTGACATCGCAACCGGTGCTTATACGGGTGACGGTGAGATGGTCAACTCCGACTTCCTCAACGGCTATGATAACAAAAAGGATTCCATCGCCCGTATGATCGAGCATCTGTCCGAACAGGGTATTGGTGAAATGGGCGTACAGTACAAAATGAAAGACTGGGCATTCAACCGCCAAAGATATTGGGGCGAGCCCATTCCGATCGTTCACTGTCCCTCTTGCGGCATCGTTCCCGTTCCGTATAGCGAGCTGCCTCTGCGTCTGCCCGAGGTTAAGAACTTCGAGCCCGGTGAGGGCGGCGAGAGTCCTTTAGCAAAAATCGAAGCATTCGTTAATTGCACCTGCCCCAAGTGCGGCGGTGCGGCAAAGAGAGAGACCGATACCATGCCTCAATGGGCAGGTTCTTCCTGGTACTTCCTGCGCTATATCGATCCCCACAACACCGAGGCGCTGGCTGACCCCGAAAAGCTCAAGTATTGGATGCCCGTTGACTGGTACAACGGCGGTATGGAGCACGTAACGCGCCACATGATCTATTCTCGCTTCTGGCATAAGTTCCTTTACGATTTGGGTGTAGTACCTGTAGCAGAGCCCTATGCAAAAAGAACCGCACAAGGTCTCATTCTCGGCTCCGACGGTGAAAAGATGTCCAAATCCCGTGGCAACGTAGTAGACCCCAACGATATGGTTGACGTATTCGGTGCAGATGTTCTGCGTACCTACGTCCTCTTTATGGGTGACTACGGCAGTGCCGCTCCATGGAATGAAAGCTCCATGAAGGGTTGCAAGCGTTTCCTTGAAAGATTTGGTGACCTGATGGATATGGCAAAGGGTGAGGGAGAAACTCCCAAGCTGACCTCTTCCATTCACAAGGTTATCAAAAAGGTATCGCTTGATATCGAAGAACTCAAATTCAACACCGCAATCGCGGCTATGATGGGTCTCTTGAACGATATTTACGATAATGGCTCTCTCACACGCGACGAGCTCAGTATTCTCGTTCGTCTGCTTTGCCCCTTCGCGCCTCACTTGGCTGAGGAGATGTGGCAAGACCTTGGCGGCAAGGGACTTTGCTCCTTGGCAGAATGGCCCGTATGGGATGAAGCCAAGACCGTTGACAGCACCGTAGAGGTAGCCGTTCAGGTCAACGGCAAGGTAAGAGCTACCATTGAATTGCCCTTGAATTGTCCTGCGGCAGATGCGATCGCAACCGCAAAGGCAAACGAAAAGATCATACCCTTCATCGAGGGCAAGACCGTTATTAAGGAAATCAGCATTCCCAACAAGATCATCAACATTGTTGTCAAATGAGAGGAAACGTTCTGATCCTCTCACAGGATGCCGTTTTTGCACGCATGTTGGAGCTGGAGTTTGAAGCAATGCGCTTTTCTGTGCAAATCAACTCCGCTCCCACCGCGCGAAAGAATGATCTGATACTTGTCGACCTCGACAGTGCATCTATCCCGCGCCGCACAAGCGATGCGCGCATCATCGGCTTCACAAGGCACTTTGACGTGTCCTTGCTCGATGCCGAAAGACGTTGCTCCATGATTTTGCACCGCCCTTTCCAAATGCGCCTTTTGCGCGAGGAGGTCGCACTTCTTGATGCCACCGCCGATGAAAGGGAAGAGCAAAAGGGAGCGGAAAATCTCGAGATAACACTCAAGGGTAACATACTCACGCTTGGTGAAAAAGCACTCACTCTGCGCCCCAAGGAGGCAACGGTCATGCAGGCGTTGCTTGCCAACCGCGGCACTGCCGTTTCGCGCGAGCAACTCTCGGCACTCATTGGTGAGTCCTCTACAAACAAAACAGACGTCCACGTCTGCTATTTGCGCCGCAAGATTGCAACCGTTACCGACCGCCCGATCATCAAAACCGTGCGCGGCAAGGGATATAAAATTGATTAACAAAATGGGAAATCTCAAACGAGGTTTCCTATTTTTTTCCATAACGCCGAAAAAACTATTGACAAACATACAAAAATATGCTAAACTGTAAATGTACCAAATATACAAACGAGGTGATGTACCGATGAACAACGTTGCAAAAAAGCAGTTCTGCCTTTTGCAAAACGATTCCCGATGCCGCCTGCAATGCCGAGGAGGGCAACGAAAAATCGTAAGTTAAGAGCGCAACGGTAGAGCTGTTATGGCCTATCTTTGCGCTCTTTTTGGCTTTTTACACTTTATTTTTCATTTTAGGAGGTTATTATGAAAAGATTTATCTTATTTCTGTTAGTCGGCGCGCTGTTGCTCCTGCCCCTTTCGGGCTGTTTGGCTGATAACAAGCAAAATGAAGGAACAACGCCGGGCAACACAACCGAAAATGCAACGCCGGAAGTGACCACACCGGAAGTAACAACGCCCGATAATCCTCCCGAAGTAACAACGCCCGATAATCCCCCTGTTAATACACCCACCTATGAGCGTTCTCAAGAGTTGGATGAGGTTTTCACTTTAATTGAACAAGATAAGCTTGAAAACAAAAAAATAGTCCTTCACATAAGCGATGAAGAATACTACTACGAATTGAAGAATGCCGGATTGTATCCCAATTCTCCGTGGACAAATGCTTATTTTGAAGTTATCGTACATTGTAATTATCCAAGTGCAGTAAATGAAGCATGGTACAAGCAAGTTTCTCAAAAAGATACGGATTCATTAAATGAGGCCTTTTATAATTCCTACAAAGATAGTTTTTCTGATGGGGCATTTACAAACATCTCATTTTACAACGGACTATACTTTACCTATGACACGCCGGAAGAGTTTCTTGTTGATTACGATGCTCTAAAATCCTTGTTGGCTTTATCGCACGTTGTCCGTTTGGAAATCGTTTATTATTATCCTGTTCCGATAGATTTGGGAATTGGCTAGTAAAATTCTTACATTGGGTATTAATATAGCTTTCCTACTAAGTTACCATGTAGAAAACTATTAACGTCGTATAAACACATAAAATTAAGGAAAGGTATGTCTATGAAAAAAGTAATTAGCTTTATTTTAGCTGTTTGTTTTATTTTGCTCATTGGAAGTTTCACGTGGGCGCTCTCCCCCTTCCAAAAAACAGATGATGCTTTTGTTTGGGATTTATGTAGTGTATCGGAATTTTCTGCAGAACTTGCAAACGAAGATGTCAATGTCGCAGATGGAGAGATGTACGACATTTACGTGTTAATTGAAGCAAAAGATATTTTGGCTGATAACACCTTTGATGTCTCAAATATCCCTTTAGATTCCAGTAATATTGATGATTTCTTAAAAAAGCATCGAGAGGATATCAAGAAGTGTTATTCTACGAACAATGAACGTATTGCCTCTGCCCTTGGCTTGAACGAATATGCTTATTACGCAAGTTCCTATTCGCCTTATATCGAAGTCGTATTTGACGATCTCTATGAATATAAACAGTGTGAGAGTAGCATTATTGCCGCTGTTGAAAATAATAAAAATTTGCTCTCCTCAGTAAGTTCTTATGCTCAAATCAAAATGATACCTGAGGCGACTGTGGATGATAGTTCATACACAACTTATTATCCCATAACAGAAGCTTTTGATGATATTGGCGTTTTGAATTCGCAGTACACTGGAAATGGAGTAAATGTTGGTATAATCGATTATAACATACCGCATACCACTGCCAACTTAAAACCAGATAAATATACTATACTGACCCCACCAAGAGTTGGAGATGAAAATAACGATCATGGCACGTTAATAACATCTATTATCGGTGGAACCTCTGGTATAGCAGAAGACGTCTATTTTTATTGTTTAACTAATAGTGGTAAAATAATTGAAGATATTGAATCGCTGTTGGATTATAACGTAAATATCATAAATATCTGTATAGGGGCTGGTATGGTAGGTCAATATACTAAGCGAGATGCTTGCATAGATTATATTATGACAACAAGCCATTGCACAGTTGTAAAATCTGCGGGAAATCAAAGCTTTGATGAGAACAAAGATAACGAGAGGGATGAAGATCCCAAAAATTTCTTTATTTCCGGCCTTGGATGTTCTATGAATGCTATAACAGTTGGTGCAATAAACCATAGTCATAATTTGGTAGAGAGCTCTTGTTGGAATACTTTGTCTCCATTTCTATATAAGCCCGATGTGGTTGCACCGGGCGGAAGATTGACGGGCATACCTACTTTTGATGATGAGGATAATCCTCCTGGCGGAACAAGTTGTGCCGCGCCTATGGTTACAGGGACAATTGCATTATTGATGGAAGAATTCCCAATGTTAAAAGTCAACCCCGCTCTTGTAAAATCTATAATTCATTTAGGGGCTGAAAAATTACCCTCACAGAGTGACTATTTTGATCAACAAGCAGGATTTGGATTAATCAATTATCAAAATATGCGCGAGTGTTTGTTGAACACAAGATTTTACAATTTTAATATTCTTCCTACCGCAAGCGAGGGGGATATAGTACTATCTTATACTATGACTATTCCAAGTTTGCAGCAATTACGAATAAATGCAAATTCCATATTCAAGATGCCAAATCCGGATGCGGAAAATTCCACGATAATTTCTCCTTTGTATACTAATTATACCATAAAAGTATTTGATTTGACATCACAAACATATGTCGCATCGAGTACGATTAACTCTAGTTTGGATTATTTAATCTACGCTAACGAAAGTACAACAGATTCCTCTGTTAGAATTGATATTGTGTTAGAATCGAATAATGTTAGTGGTCAAGAAGAAAAGGGCGCGCTCGCATTTGAATTGGTACATGAACATTGTTGGGAAGGTCGTGTCTATAACGAATTGTTCCATCAATTTGTTTGTGCTTGCGGTGCAACAAACGGAACAGGAAGGCATTATATTTACGGCTCCGATCATGTTGGCGAGGATTCTGCGCCTTGCCATGCTTGCGGTTATTGGTTAGATTTGCGTGATGATTTTCATAATATCACCATGTCTGTTACCAAAGTCTCGGTAAACGGCAGTTATATTCTTCCCAATGGCATTGTCGTTTTGGTTGACGAGGATATTGAAGCATACCTTGCCGGCACGTTACAATTCTATCACCCCGATGACCTTCCCGTTACACAATAACAAATAATCTCCTTTTGGATGCCACCTCGGTGGCATCCTTTTTTCTTTTCTTTTTCTCCTATTTCTCTTTACAAACACCCTTTTTTGTGATACAATATAGAGAGAAAAAGGGAAGGGAGTGATACCGTGGAAAAGAACTGCCAAAGCGATGAACTGTTTATGCGTGTTGCCTTATCCGAGGCGGCAAAAGCGGCACAAAAAGGCGAGATTCCCGTGGGGGCTGTCATCGTCAAAAACGGCGAAATTCTCTCTGCCACGCACAATTTGTGCGAAGAGCTCCACGATGCCACCGCCCATGCCGAACGCTTGGCGATCTCCGAGGCAGGTCGCATCACGGGCAGCTGGCGACTTGCCGATTGCACTCTCTACGTCACCCTCGAGCCATGCCCCATGTGCACGGGTGCCTGCATCAATTCCCGCATTGGTCGCATCGTTTACGCGGCAAAGGATCCGCGCGCGGGAGCATGCGAAAGTCTTGTCAAACTACCCGCATATCCCTTGGAGTCCACCCCTGCTTGTGAGGGAGGACTGTTTGAGGCAGAAGCCCTCTCGATGCTGCGTACCTTCTTTTTGAAAAAAAGAAACGATAAAAAAGCATAAAGTTTTGGCTTTGCTCTTTACAAGCCGCAAAAAATCGGCTATAATATGGTTACTGTTATCTAAAATCCCCCCGAAAGGTTGGTTTTGTTATGTCTGAAATGAGAATTCCCGACGGTTATCGCTCCTTTTTGAGCTTCCGTCAAACCGAGCTTGCCATCAAAAAGGTCAAGGACTTTTTCGAGCGTGACTTGGCGGTACAACTCAATATTTTGCGTGTGTCCGCCCCCCTGTTCGTCTCTCCCGAGAGCGGTTTGAACGATAACCTCAACGGCACCGAGCGCACCGTGCGCTTTGATCTGCCCGGCGGACAAGACCTTGAAATTGTGCAATCTCTTGCAAAATGGAAGAGACACGCCCTCAATATGTATGATTTCGGCCCCGGCGAGGGACTCTACACCGATATGAATGCCATTCGCCGCGACGAGACCACCGACAATATCCACTCCATTTACGTCGACCAATGGGACTGGGAAAAGATCATTACCAAGGAGCAAAGAAACGAGACCACTCTGCGTGAGGCGGTCGAGGCCATTTACCGCGCTCTGCACCACACCGAAAACTACATTGTAAATGAGTACGACTTCATTGGCAAGTTGCTCCCCGAGAACATCACCTTTATCACCGCACAGGAGCTTGAGGACCGCTATCCCGACAAGACCCCCAAGGAACGCGAATACCTCGCGGCAAAGGAATACGGCGCGATTTTCCTTATGCAAATCGGCGGTAAACTCAAGAGCGGTAACCCTCACGATGGCAGAGCTCCCGACTACGATGACTGGAAGCTCAATGGCGACATCATCATTTACTATCCCATTCTCGATATCGCACTCGAGCTTTCTTCTATGGGTATTCGTGTAGACGAAGAAACCCTGCTTTATCAGCTGGGCGAGCGCGGTTGCCCCGAGAGAGCTGAATTGGAGTTCCACAAAGCGCTCCTCAATGGCGAATTGCCGTATACCATTGGTGGCGGTATCGGTCAATCACGCCTTTGCATGTTCTTCTTGCGCAAGGCGCACATCGGTGAGGTGCAGTCCTCTTACTGGACACCCGACGAGGTAGAGCACTGCCGCGAAAAGGGCGTTTACCTGCTCTGATGCCAGATTTTTATACGGCATGTTGAAATTCAAGTGAACGATTATGAATGGCTCCCTTGTGTAAAGGGAGCTGTCAAATGCCGCAAGTGCATTTGACTGAGGGATTGTTTTACCTCAAAGTCAATTTTTACAATCCCTCCGTCGCGCTCTGCGTGCCACCTCCCTTTACACAAGGGAGGCCTTAATACACGCTCAATTGTTGAAAATATTTTATATTCTTTGAAAGGAGACCGCACTATGCAATACACCAAACGACTGACTACTCTCGTTTTGGCAATGCTTTTGGCAGTGTCTCTTTTCTTGTTGCCGTCCTGCCAAAAGCCCGAGCCACCCGAGCTCAAAACCAAAAATCTCACGTGGCCCGTTTCGGTGCAGCTTCCCAAAGCCGAAGATTTTGTCGAGTCTGTTCCCCGAGGTTATACCATATCCCTTGCCGAACAATACAACATTTCTTCTTTGGGCGAGCATTCCGTGTCTCTTGTTTTAACCGACGAAAAGGGAAGAGAATTTACCTATTCCGCATCTATCACTCTTGTCAACGATACCACAGCACCTACAATTCACGGCGTGCGCGATCTCGTTGCTTACCTTGGCAGCGGTGTATCCTATCTTTCCGGTGTTACCGCTATTGATGATTGCGATGCGGGCGTTACCCTCACCGTCGATACCTCTCTCGTAAACCTCAAGGAGGTTGGCTTTTATAATGTCACCTACCGCGCCACCGACGCGGCAGGGAACGTCACCGAGGCGACCTGTAAGCTCTCGGTCTACGAGGAGGAGATCACCGAGGCGATGCTCTATACCTACATCGATCCCATTCTCGATGAAATTCTTTATGACGGTATGACCGTTACACAGCAGCTGCACGCCATTTATGATTACGTGCGTGCAAACATCTCCTACGTTTCCACATCCGATAAGAGCAGCTGGGTGCGCGCCGCCTACAACGGTTTGATGAGCCGCACAGGCGATTGCTTTACCTACTTTGCGCTCTCCAAAGCGATGATGGGGCGTATCGGTATTCCCAATATCGACGTTGAACGCTTGCCCGATGTGGCAGCCATGGTCAACGAACGCCACTATTGGAGCATGGTCAATATCGGCAGCGACATCAACCCCAGATGGTATCACTTCGATTCCTGCCCCATCAAGGGATCCCCGTATTTGTGGGGGTTTTTGATGACCGATACACAACTGGCCCAATACAGCGACCTGCGTGAAAATCACGACGGCATCTCGGGCTACTTCTATGCCTACAACACCGCGGCTTATCCGCCCTCGTCCATCGAGATCGTCACCCCCATTTCCTATCATTGAGAGAGGAGGACAGTATGCAAACCAATATCCTTGAATACTTGGAGGCAACCGCCCCCCGCCTGCCCGATAAAATTGCTTATTCCGACGGGATAGATCACCTGACCTTTTCCACGCTTTCCCATCACGCACGTGCTTTGGGAAGTGCACTTGCAGAGAAGGGATACTACCGCCGTCCCATTGCGGTGCTGATGAAAAAGCACCCCAATACCATTGCCGCCTTTTACGGCTGTGTCTATGCGGGTTGCTTTTACGTACCGCTTGACATCGAAATGCCCGCCTCGCGCATCGAACTGATTTTGGAGAACGCCAAGCCCGCGGCAATCATCACCGACCAAAAGGGAAGTACCATTGCCAAAACCTTAAACTTTGACGGAGAGCTCCTTTCTGCCGAAGCTCTGTTCGAGAGTGAGATCAACAATGCCGCCCTCGATTTGATTCGCGCAAAGCAGATCGACACCGACCCCATTTACATCGTTTTCACCTCGGGTTCTACGGGAATTCCCAAGGGCGTGGTTGCTTGCCATCGCTCGGTCATCGATTACGTCGAAAACCTCTGTGCCGAGCTCGGATTTTCCGAGGAAAGCGTATTTGCCAACCAAACGCCCCTTTTCTTCGATGCTCCACTCAAGGAGCTGATGCCCGTTATCAAGTTCGGGGCTACCGCATATCTCGTGCCCAAAAAGTATTTTACGTTCCCAATGTCGCTCTGCGATTTTCTCAATAAACACAAGATCAACACCGTTTGCTGGGTCGTTTCGGCGCTGACGATGATCTCGGGCATGGGATTGCTTGAAACCAATCCCCCCAAGTATCTCACCACCATTGCGTTTGGCAGCGAGGTCTTTCCGCCAAGTCAGTACGCCATGTGGAGAAAGGCATTCCCAAATGCCAAATTTTTCAACCTTTACGGCCCTACCGAGGCCACGGGAATGTCCTGTGTTTGGCCCGCTACGCGCGAATTGGAGGAGGGCGAATCGGTGCCCATCGGTCACCCCTTCCGCAACACCGACCTGATGCTCATTCGTGAGGACGGAACCAAGGCAGAGGAGGGCGAGATCGGTGAGATCTACCTGCGCGGTACTTGTGTCACAATGGGATATTACAACGATCCCACCCGCACCGACGAAGCATTTGTGCAAAACCCTTTGCAAAATGCTTACCCCGAGCGCGTATACCGCACGGGCGACCTCGCATATCGCAACGCACGCGGAGAGCTTGTGTTTGTCTGCCGCAGAGACGCACAAATTAAGCATATGGGACACCGCATTGAGCTTGGAGAAATTGAAGCCACCGCCCAAACATGCGAGGGTGTCAGCCGCGCTTGCTGCCTCTACGATTCTATCGGATGCCTCATCAAGCTGTTCTATACGGGAGACATCAAAAAAGAAGCCCTCACTGCTTATTTGCGCGAGCATCTGCCCAAATATATGATGCCCGGCATCATCTGCCACCTGCCCATCATGCCCTTGACCCCCAACGGCAAGATTGACAGAAGAAAGTTGGCGGAAATGATTTTATAACCTCAAAAAAGGATAGCAAGTTGCTATCCTTTTTTTGATTTTCGACCTTTAATTAACATTATTGCATTTATTCTCCGAATTGGAGAAATTATTAAATACTGCTCTCTTGACTCCACTGTCGGTTTCGCGTATAATGTAATCACAAGCTCCGGAACTTGAATTTTTTTCGAGAGGTGAAAATATGCACGAATGTAAAATTGCAGAAAAATTAGTGGAGCTCCGCACTGCAAAGGGAGTAACACAAGAGGATGTGGCAAAAAGTTTGTCGATATCCAATAAAACGATATCAAAATGGGAAAACGGTGCCTCCATGCCCGACCTTCCAATGCTCGTAGAGCTTTCAGAATACTATGGTGTTACCACAGATGCACTCCTTGGTCTGTCAGAGGTGAAAAAGCAGGGAACAAAAGAAGAAGTTTGCTCTTCATTCAAGGGGCTTGACCGAAAACAATCCGTGCTGAAAGCGTTTGAAACGGTACGATCAATTATTCCCGCGATGTACGATAATGTTTCCGGTTATAATGATGACGTTTATGACAGAGAAAATGTATTCCCGTCAGAGATTTCGCGTTTTTACCGTTCCCATATTTCGCTCCATGAGTTTTTTGAGTTTACGGCAAGCTCCGAAAATGTAAATATAGCTGTAATGATGCTCCGCAATAAGGCGAACTTTGCATGGATGAATGACCCGAAAAAGCAAAAAGAAACCGTAAAACTTTTCAAGTTTTTGTCAAGCGAAGATGTATTTTCTGTGCTGTATTTTATTCATTCTCCCAACTGCTCTGAAAGCTTTACTGCGGACTATATTGCAGAGAATACGGGAGTTACAAAGGAGCGTACTACAGAAATTTTGAACGAATTGAGCTCGGTTGGCGGTGGCTCTTGGGTAACAGCACACCTTGCAGAAGGTGAAGTCAAAGTTTATGAGTGCCATGGTGACGGAATGATGCTGTCTCTTATTACACTTGCTTTTGAGAAAATGTGCGGTAGACAATGCTATGATTATAATTTCAACGGAAGATGCAAAATGATTGGAGGTAAATAAGATGAGCTTATCTGCAAACATCAAAAGATTGCGCCAAGAAAAGAATCTAACACAAGAGCAGCTTGCCGCAAAGCTCGGCGTATCGGCGCAAGCCGTTTCTAAGTGGGAGACAAGCGAAACCTATCCGGACGGTACACTCCTCGTGCCGCTTGCCCAAGAGCTTGACGTTTCGCTTGATGTACTTTTTGACAACAATTCCGTTTCAATGGCGGATATTTCAAGCAGAATTATGTCTTTGATTTATAATACCAAGGTAAAAGAGCGTTTCAATGTTGCGCGAGATATTTGTTGGCAGATCGAGCGTGGACTCTTTAACTGCTGTATGGAAATTGAAAAAGGGTATGACCCCAATGATATCAAAAACACAAAAAGTGCATCATATATTCTTGAAAACGAAGGATTTACGATGGTTTCAAACGGCAAAGAACCGTTTTTTGCGGTATTTCCGCAACCCGAAGAAGGATTTGGGCATTTCCTTAAAGATAAAGAGGAGTTGCGAAAAATTTTTGCAGCACTATCGCACAAAGATGCGGTGAATGCACTGATTTACCTATATCAAGAGGGCAGAGATTATGTTTTTGAAAGTTCTGTTCTTGCAAAGGAATGTGAAATCGGAAATGATCAAATAGATGCTGTTTTAGAGGATTTGAGAATGCTAAAAGTTGTATGGGGACAAGAAGTCACTATCAACGGCAAAAAACGAATGTTATACTATTCTCGCCAAAGTCACATTCTCGTGGCAATCTTCTTGATCGCAAGAGAAATTGGATACAAAGATGCATTCTGTTTGAATACGCAAAACAGAAATATTCCTTTTCTAAAAAAGTAACGGGGAGGCACTCTTTTACAAAAAATATACTTCAAAAGGATAGCACCTGCTATCCTTTTTTACTTCCCAAAACATCGTATTTCTATTGACAATATATAATAAATATGGTATAATATATTTGTACTTTGGCTTTCCAAAGCATCAAAATTTACAAAAGTGGGAGGCCTGTTATGCGACTGGATAAATTGCTTTCGGAATGTGGAATTGCAAGCCGTAAAGAAACTGCAAAAGCCGCCAAAGCAGGGCAGATCACTGTCAACGGAACCCCTGCCACCAAAGCAGATATGCAGGTCGATCCCATAGCCGACGCCATCACCTTTTGCGGCAGAGCCGTAAGATGGAGAGAATTCGTTTATGTCATGCTCAACAAGCCCGATGGCTACGTCAGCGCCACCGAGGACTCTCGCGGCGAGCAGGTCGTCACGTCTCTTTTGCCCGAGGAATACCAAAAGATGGGGCTTTTCCCCTGCGGTCGCCTCGATAAGCACACGCTGGGGCTCATGCTCCTGACAAACGACGGGCAACTCTCGCACCGTTTGCTTTCCCCAAAGCGCCACGTTGCCAAAACCTACGCCTTTCGCGTCAAGTTTCCGCTCTCCGAGGAGGATATTGCGGCATTGCAAGGCGGCGTCGACATCGGCGGCTACCTCACCAAACCCTGCACCGTCACCTTGACGGACGAGCGAGAAGGGCGCATCACCCTCACCGAGGGCAAATACCATCAAATCAAGCTGATGATGGAAGCCGTCCACAATCAAATTACCTATCTCGAGCGCATCACCTTCGGCCCTCTCTCACTCGATCCCGCACTTTCGCGTGGCGAATGGCGTGAGCTGACTGCCGAGGAGATCGACGCGCTCAATCAATCATAAACTCTATGTCCCAACAGAAAGGAACTGCTACAACGATGAACATTATCCAAAAACTCTCGCAAGAATTCAACATTAAGGTCGAGCACGTCGAAAAGACCGTCGAGCTCATCGACGAGGGCAACACCATTCCCTTTATCGCGCGTTACCGTAAAGAGGTTACGGGCAGTCTTGATGACAACATTCTTCGTGACCTGAACGACCGCCTCAACTTCTTGCGTAACATCGAAAAGAGAAAGCAAGAGGTATTCGACCTCATTTCCGCACAGGATAAGATGACCCCCGAAATCGAAGCGGCTATTCAAGCGGCTGTTACCATTACCGAGGTTGACGATATCTACCGCCCCTTCCGTCCTCACCGCAAAACCCGTGCGTCTGTTGCAAGAGAAAAGGGACTCGAGCCCCTCGCTGCCCTCATCATTGCACAAGAGCCCACCTACGAGCCCGCAATCGAGGTTCAGGCAGAGGCATTCATCGATGAAGAAAAGGGCGTTGCAACTGTTGAAGATGCTATCCAAGGTGCAAAAGACATCATTGCCGAAGATATTTCCGATAATGCAGAGTTCCGTAAAGAGCTCCGCCGCCTCACCTTTGAGTTCGGTACACTTTCCGCAAAGGCGGCCAAGGAAGAGGATTCTGTTTATTCTCAATATTACGAGTATTGCGAAGCCCTCAAAAAGGTGCTTCCTCACCGCGTGCTTGCCATTAACCGTGGCGAAAAAGAGGATTTTCTCAAGGCAAGCATCGCCATCGCTCCCGAAATCGTACTCAACTATCTCTTCTCCCAAATTCTCTTGAACAACCAAAGCCCTGCCGAAAAGTACGTTTCCGCTGCTATTCTCGATAGCTACGACCGTCTCATCGCGCCCTCCATCGAGCGTGAAATCCGCAGTGACATCTTTGATAATGCCTGCGAGGGTGCTATTAAGGTATTTGCCGATAATTTGCACCATCTCCTTATGGCATCTCCCCTTAAAGGTAAGACCGTTCTCGGCTTTGACCCCGGTTACGCACACGGCTGTAAGCTTGCCGTTGTTGATAAGACCGGTAAGGTTGTCGATACCGCCGTTATCTATCCCGTAAAGCCCCGCGAAGAGATTGAAAAGAGCAAATCCATTATGAAGCGTCTCATCACCCGCCACAAGGTTGATGTTATCGCTATCGGTAACGGTACGGCTTCTAAGGAAAGCGAAATCTTTGTTGCAAATCTGCTCAAGGAGATTCCCGAGGATACCAAATATATCGTTGTCAGTGAGGCAGGCGCATCCATCTACTCTGCCTCCAAGCTCGCGGCAGAAGAATTCCCCGAGTTTGACGTTATGCAGAGAAGCGCGGTTTCCATTGCGCGTCGTTTGCAAGACCCGCTGGCAGAGCTCATTAAGATTGACCCAAAGGGCATCGGTGTAGGCCAATATCAACACGATATGAAGCAAGCGCGCCTTGACGAAGCCCTCGGCGGCGTTGTTGAGGATTGCGTAAACGCCGTTGGCGTTGATATCAACACCGCATCCTACTCGCTCCTTTCTTACATTTCGGGTATCAATATTACCTCCGCACGTAACATCGTTAAGTACCGCGAGGAGAACGGCGAGTTCACCAACCGCGCACAGCTTCTCAAGGTTCCGCGCATCGGTGCCAAGGCATACGAGCAGGCAGCCGGCTTTTTGCGCGTTCCCGGCGGCAAGGAAATTTTCGATAACACCGGCGTTCACCCCGAATCCTACGAGGCAGCCGCAACTCTGCTTGCAAACTTCGGTTATACCAAAGAAGATGTAGCACAGGGCAATCTCAAGGACCTCGGTTCCAAGGTTGAGGGTGAGGGCATTGCCAAGGTTGCCGCAAAGCTCGGCATCGGTGAGCCCACCCTTAAGGATATCCTGAGCGAGCTCGAAAAGCCCGGCCGTGACGTTCGCGACACCCTGCCTCCCCCCATTCTGCGCGATGACATTCTCGGCATCGAGGACCTCAAGCCCGATATGGAGCTGACGGGAACCGTGCGCAACGTTATCGACTTTGGCGCATTCGTCGACATCGGTGTTCACCAGGACGGTCTTGTTCACATCTCCCAACTTTCCGATAAATTCGTTAAGCACCCCTCCGACGTTGTTAAGGTTGGAGACGCCGTAAAGGTGCGTGTGCTCAGCGTTGATGTTGCAAAAAAGCGCATCTCCCTGACCATGAGAAGCCGCCAAAAGGCATAATTTAATAAATTAAAAATCGGGTGTGTTTTCCGCATGGGGAACACACCCGAAGCTTTTGAATGTTGTGCAGATTGCACAATAAAAAAGAATAAATTTTGGGAGAAAAAACTCTTCCAATTTTACGCAAAATCTGTTATAATATTATACGATAAAAAATATACCTCGCAAGAGGCGCCAAGGAGGTCAATTAGAATGGCAAGTTTATCCCTCAGACATATTTATAAGAAGTATCCCGGCGGTGTTACCGCTGTTTCCGACTTCAACCTTGAGATCAAGGATAAGGAATTTTTGGTATTGGTAGGTCCTTCCGGTTGCGGTAAGTCCACCACACTCCGTATGATCGCAGGTCTTGAAGAGATCACTGAGGGTGAGCTCTTTATCGGCGACCGTCTTGTAAACGACGTAGCACCTAAGGATCGTAAGATCGCAATGGTATTCCAGAACTACGCTCTGTACCCCCACATGTCCGTATTTGAGAATATGGCATTCGGTCATAAGCTGAGCAAGGTTCCCAAGGAGACCAATAAGAAAAAGGTTGAGGAAGCAGCTCGCGTTCTCGACATCACCCACCTTCTCGACCGTAAGCCGAAGGCACTCTCCGGTGGTCAAAAGCAACGTGTAGCACTCGGCCGTGCTATCGTTCGTGATCCTCTGGTATTCCTTCTTGACGAGCCCCTTTCCAACCTCGACGCAAAGCTCCGTGCAACCATGAGAACCGAGCTTACCAAGCTTCACAACCGCGTTGAAACCACCTTCGTATACGTAACGCACGACCAGGTAGAGGCAATGACCATGGCTACCAGAATCGTTGTTATGAAGGACGGTCTCATTCAACAGGTAGATACTCCTCAAACCCTGTACGATAAGCCCGTTAACATTTTTGTAGCCGGCTTTATCGGCACACCTCAAATGAACTTCCTCAACGGCGAACTCATCCGCAAGGCAGACGGTGTTTACTTCGTATACGAAGGCAACGAGCTCAAGCTGCCTCATGATAAGGCAGAAGCAGAAGCTCTGCAAGAGTACATCGGTCGCGAGGTTGTCGCAGGTCTGCGTCCCGAGTGCATCCACGATGACGAGCTCTCTATCTCCAACTGCCACGGCGCGACGGTTGAGTGCGACGTTGACGTTACCGAGCTTATGGGTGCAGAAATTTACCTCTACCTCACCGTTGGTGAAGAGGGCCGCCTCACCGCTCGCGTTTCTTCCAGATCCACCACCCGTGCCGGTGAAAAGATCACCGTCGGCTTCGATATGGACAGAATGCACTTCTTCGATAAGGACACCGAGCGTTGCTTCCTGCACTAATTCAAAATTAAAAATGAAAAAGGCTTCACATTGTGAAGCCTTTTTTTGTGTTTTATTTTTTATTTTCCAACGCCTTTATCAAATTTTCTGCATACACGCAAAAGCCCTCGGTGTTGGGGTGCAGGTCGTCGGCAAAATAGGTCATTTCGTGGGGGATCATTTGCAGACCGTCAATCACGGTAATGCCAAATTGATGCGCCGCATCGGCAATGGTGGCGCCCACCTCGCGAACGTGACCGTAGGGGAGCTGAATCGTGTCAAAATCGCCACACCAAATGGGTGTAATGACGTAGATTTGCGCCTCGGGGAAGAGACGGAGCACCTTTTTGATGTAATCCTCGCACCGCAAATAAATGGCATCGAGTGAGTGAAAACGTCGCGCATCATTTGTGCCAAAGGCAACAAATACGGTGTCGGGTTCAAATTCGCCGCGGTCAAGTGTGGTGGCATCAAAAAACGCACCGCCCACACCTTGAATTACACTCTCGGCGTTGAAATGGTCGCTGACCTGATACGCATAGGAAAGTGTCTCTATTTCCGAGTTCCAACCTTGCGTAATCGAGTCACCGAGAAAGAGAAACTTTCGTGAGAACTCGTGCGGACGTGCAACCGCGCCGTCGGCAATTTCCAAAAGTTTAATACCTGCAATCACATTGTGGCAGGGCAGATGAATGGTCACGCGGTGCAGCTTTTCATTGTTAGAGACGGCAATCAGAGTATCCTCGTCGGCAACGGCTTGGGTGTTTTCCAAAAGGATGCCGTCAACCTTGACCTCGTATTTGCCGCTTACCGTCGGGCGGAATTTCACCCAAGGCGAGTCGGTCCAAAAGTCAAGACGAACTCCCGTTGAGGTTTTTGCATTTCCAAAAATAAAACCATCGATAAGGGAATACGCATCGAGCTGTGCCTGTGTCATTTTGCAAAAATGCACACCGTCAATATTTTCCCAAATTTGCATTGCACCCACGGCAATGCTTTCAATTTGTTTCAATGAAAGTCGCATATCGTGTCTCCTCTCTCTGTATCAGGAAGGGAATACCGCACTTGCGGTTTTTTTCATTATAGCACAAAAAATGAGAATTGTAAAGTGTTTTTGAAAAATAACGCAAGCAAAGGGAAGGGGGCATTTCGGTGAAAGGATTTGCACCCATTTTAGTTCAGCAAATTGGAACTTACATACCAAATACAAGGTCGTCGCCATCCATTTCAGATAATTGCTCGAATCCTAAAGATTTGTATAATTGTTGAACTTTTATATTCGTTTCCTCTGTTGCTAATTTAATACACATATTAGGGTTGGCTGTTTTCAAAATGTGAATTGCCAGCTGAGCAGCCCTCTTGCCATAACCCTTTCCTTGTTGATCCTTATCTATAAAGTAACTCCATGAATATGCATCGCCAATGGCAAGCCATTTGCTCAAGATAATAAAACCAACGGGCTGATTGCATTCATTGTAAATAATACATGGGTAATTATCTTCCCTAAACAAATAAGCTCTGCCAATGGAAAACCAAAAGGGGTTCACCAAGTCTTTTTGCTCATCGTTTAGTTGACAATCGCATCCCGCGTATATCACGTCCGACATGGTTGAAAGTGGTTTTATTTTTACATATGTATTCTGCCAATGTTCGTCGGCAAGTTTTTCTAAATCTGAACGCAAAGACATCTTAATTACCTCGTTGAATTTTGGATTTTTACTAGATTTATTATAGCACGAAAATCAACAATAGTCAATGATTAGTAATAAATCAATAATTGAATGAAAAAGGGTATAAAGTGAACGATTTGCTTTGCAAATTCGCCGCGGGCGCAGGGTGCACACGATTTTGAAAAGCGTCATCTATTCCAAAAAGGAACCCCCACGCGGTGACGGGAATCAGAACCAAGCCACGATTGCAAGCAATCGTGGCGCAAATTTGCTTTGCAAATTCGCCGCGGGCGCAGGGCGCACACGATTTTGAAAAGCGTCAACTATTCCAAAAGAAGAGGGGGTTCCATTGGGAACCCCCTCTTCTTTTGGAGCAGGTGACGGGAATCGAACCCGCGTATTCGGCTTGGGAAGCGGACACTCTGCCATTGAGTTACACCTGCTTGGGTGCTCTACAATTATAATATAAAATGCGCTCGGTGTCAAGTGGCCAAGCGCATTTTTTCAAAAAACTTTTCGCCAAAATCAGACGGCTTCTTCTACCTCTTTCTTTTTTCCAAAAAACTGCGGCAGCTGTGCCAACACAATAGCGGCAAACACAAGCGCGCATCCGCCAAATTCGCGGGGCGTGAGGGTGTTACCCGAAATGATCCAACCGCCAAGAGCGGCAAAAACACTCTCCAAGCTCATTGTCAGCGAAGCAACAGGCGGCTCCGCGTAGCGTTGACCGTAGATCTGCAACGTGTAAGCCACACCCGAGGACAGAATGCCCATATACAAGAGCTGCGGCGCGGCGGCAAGCACATTCTGCCAAATCACCGTTTCAAAGCAGAGGGCAAGCAGCCCCGAAAAAACACCGCCAATGAGGAACTGCAACGCCGAGAGCAGCATTCCTCCAACGGGCTCGCCGTAGCGGTCAATAACGAGGATATGGAAGGTAAAGGTCAGGGCACAACCAAGCATCAAAACGTCACCAAGATAGATGTTGTGCAGCCCTTCCGAAAGACTGAGCAAATAAATGCCGCAAACGGCAATCGCAACCGAGAACCAAATGGCAAGTCCGCTCTTTTTACCAAAGAACATTGACACCACGGGAACGAGCACCACGTAAAGGGCGGTGATAAAGCCGGCTCTTGCCTCACTTGCCGAGCCGTCGGGGTAGACCGAAAGCCCATATTGCTGAAAATTCACACTGACGGTCAGCAGAATACCGCACAAAATGCCGCCAATCAGCATTTCGCGAATTTTCGTCTTTTCGGTGAGGAAGATGGGCTTCTTGGTTTTCACACTTTTGAGTGCAAGGACCGCAAACAGTGCCGCCGCACCGATAAAGCAACGAATGGAGTTAAAGGCAAAGGGCGGAACCAGATCGGCGGCTTGCGCTTGTGCCACAAATGCAAGTCCCCAAATCAAGGATGCCACCGCAAGTATGGCACTGCCCTTAAGGTTGTTCAAAAATTTCATAAGATCAAATTTCCTTTTGCAAAACAAAATACACATCATTATAGCATATTTGAGGAGAAAAATCAATGCCTTTTCAAATATTGTAAACTTTTCTTCGGCATCTTGCAAAAGGGAGAAAAAAATGCTATAATATAGAAAAGTCAAAGAGAGGAGGTACGCTTTTGTCACAGTCCACACAAAAGGCCATCGTTGAAACAACAATGCGCCTGGTCGAGCAAAAGACCGTTAAAAAGATCACCATACGCGACATTGTAGAAGCTTGTGGCATTACGCGCAACACCTTCTACTACTATTTCCACGATATTTACGAGGTTCTCGAGCTTGCCTTGGCGGCTGGCTTTGAGTGCATCGGCAAGGAGAGTGAGGATCTTGAAGCGTTCCTTGGCTCTTCCTTTGCGTTCTGCGTCCAATACCAAAAGGTGCTCTACAACCTATACCACTCGGTGGGGTACGAGCCGCTTGCCGATTACCTCAAAAAACAGGTGCGTCCACATCTTTTGGGGTATTTGCAAAGTAGTTGCAACGATGAAGAAGACCAAAAGCTGATTTGCGTTTTGTGCGAAGAGGCACTCGTGGGCACGCTGATGCGATGGGTGTGCAACACACGCCGAACGACCGATCCCGAACAGATCGAGCGCGCAACCGAGCGCATAAAAACCTATTTTACCAATGCACTCCGCAAAACCGTTAATCAAGAACAAAGCAAGGAGATGGAAACGATATGAACCAACAAAACAACAAAAATATCAGCAGTGCCATTGTAAAGAGCGCAAAGGTCATGCACCTTTGCTCGGCGGTCATCTTTTTGGTGGCAGGACTTTTATTGGCGCTTGTTCCGGATTTTGAGGATTCGGGCACCTTCCGCAACGTTTTGGTAGGCGTTGCCAGCATTATTATCGGTGCTACGGGCATTTACGGCTATTTTTCCAACGATATGTACCGCTTGGCATTCCAACAGGACTTTGCCCTTGGCATTTTCAACGTCCTTTTTGGCATTTTGCTTATCATCAACCCCGTTCAGCTCTCGGTTCTTCTGCCCACGGCAGTTTCTATCCTGACTCTGCTCGATGGCGGGAACAAATCGCAAATGGCACTCGAGGGCAAAAACTTTGGTATTGAAAAATGGTATTTGGTTCTCATTTCTGCTGTTTTGGAGATCGCCGCAGGACTTGTGCTTATTCTTCTCGCTTACCACGAGCTCGACGTGCGCGCTTGGATGGGCGTTGCAATGGGACTTGTAGGCGTTACCAACTTCTGGACGACGATGTATACCGTTCGCGTTCGCAAAAACACACACCAACTTTTGTCGGCATACACCGACGAGGAAAAGAAATCCTGATAGAAAGGGAAGTACCTTATGTTATATTTGAATTGCTTGGCATTTGCCGCGTTTGCCTATCTTGTGGGCGGCATTAACGGTGCGATCATTCTCTCGCGTTTGGTCTATAAAGAGGACATTCGCACGCTTGGCAGCAAAAACCCCGGCTTTACCAATTTCAAGCGACTCCACGGCTTTGCCCCTGCCACCTTTGGCGTTATGGCAATCGACATTTGCAAAACAATTCTCCCCGTGCTTTTGGCGCGCCTTGTGATGCAACACACCTACGGAGCAGGGCAGCTCGCCGCAGCCGCTACACTTTTTGGCTGCATGCTCGGTCACGCATTCCCCGTCTGGTATGATTTCAAGGGCGGAAAAGCCGTTATGACCTTCCTCGCGGGCGTGTGGTTTGTCGATTGGTTAGCAGGACTCATTTGCTTTGCCATTTTTGTCATCATTCTGTTCACTGTCCGCTTTATGTCGGTGGCATCTATGAGCTTTGCGGTGCTTTTCCCCGTAGCCCTTTTCGCACTCGGTTGTCGCGATTGGCTCACGCTTGTCATTATGGCAGCCGCAGGCATTCTCGTCGTTGCCCGCCACCACCAAAATATCAGCCGCCTGAAGGCAGGAACAGAGTCGAAATTCTATCTCAAAAAGAAAAAATAAAAGTATAAGACATCCGCACCCGAGGGTGCGGATGTCTTATACTTTTCAACTCTCAAAAAGTGAGAAAAAATCTCGCAAAACGCGCGCTTGAATAATAATCAAAAAAATGTTATACTATCGTTACCGGTAAAACATAAGCTCTGCGCAGAGAGTGAAAGAATGGAGATACAGTATGAAATTGAATTTAGGAAACCAAATACGCCTTAACCGCCGACGTATGAATCTTACACAAGAACAGTTAGCCGAAAAATTCGGAACGTCTCCGCAAGCAATTTCTCGTTGGGAAATCGGAGCAACCTATCCCGATATTGAAATGCTACCAATGATCGCATCCTTTTTTGAAACGTCGATAGATGCGTTGCTTGGGGTTACGGAGGAAGAAAAAGAAAAGTTTTGCGCTGATCTTCAACAATCTTTTGAAACCGCTGTCCGTGCAAAAGACGTTCAAAAAACGATTGAGATCATGCGAGAAATCCGCCGTAATCTCAGAGAGTATCAACATTATTGGTTTTGGGGATTGTATACCGAGATTTGGAAAGTCCGTTTGTTCCGAGATGAGAAGGTTCTTGAAGAAATGCGACTTTTGGCAGAAGAAATATTCAGTGTGTGTCCCAAAGACGCTCATTGGGCTGTTATTGATTGCATGTCATATATGGAAGATGACGAGCATCTTGACGCTTTCTTGGACACATATGCCAGCCGAGAGGATATGGCGCGTTCAAGCTTGCTGTTCCAAAGATACAAAATGCGCGAGGAGCTTGATAAAATTGAACCCGTAAGGCATGGCATTCTGTGGTATGAGCTTTCGCATATTATAACTGCGGCGAATGATTGGCAAGTATATCTTTGCAAGGATCCAAATCATTTTATTTGGTTTTGCGAGACACAGTTGAACTATCTCAATGCCGTAAACAATTTGTTTCCCGATAAGAAGCATATGATCAGTGGCGGAGCGAAGCCCGATTTGTGGTGCGAGGAAAGAATACAACTTGGCATCCGTTATACGGCGTCATTTGCAAAGCTTGGAAAAATGAACGAAGCGTATGACGCTTTTGAAGACACGATACGTGTGCTTGAGCAGGTTATGTCGATTCCCGAAGATGAATTTGAAATGGGATGTTCCTCTCCGGCGCTGAAAGGATTTACACTAAAATCTGAATTTCATTGGATGGAAAAGAATGGTAAAGAATATAAAGAACTAAGCTTGACTTGCAATGATTGGTGGAATTGGATTATTCCCATTGATTATCAAAAAAAATTTAAGCACGCTTGGTTTGACAGCATGAGAGCCGATAAACGCTTTGATGCACTTTTTGAGAGATTGGACAAATGCGTCATTTGCAGAGAAAAGGGAACCGATTAACCTATTCACTACCCAACCAGACGCACCCTCGGGGGCGGCTGGGCGGTTTGTTGAGGTTTTTTTCAAAAAGGCTCCCCCCTGTAAAGGGGGGGGGGGGCGGGGCGGCCCCGGGG
>JAZORZ010000004.1:0-3951 GCA_045656885.1 Eubacteriales bacterium | reverse complement strand
GAACCAAAGAGTACAAGGCAGACTCTTGGTGTAGAAGAAGTTGTTACCAACCGAGAGCATAACGTCAACGTCTCCCGTACCTACGAGTTGCTCACGGATATCTCTATCCTTACTTTGGCTATCGGTTGCAGAAGATGCCATCACAAAGCCCGCGCGTCCCGTTTCGTTGAGATAGGCATGGAAATAAGAGATCCACAAATAGTTCGCGTTGCCGATCTCCTTATTCTTATTGACACTTGGCAGACCGAACGGCAGGCGACCTGCGTTCTGCGCCGTTTCGGACTTGACCTTGTCCACGTTGAAGGGCGGGTTTGCCATTACGTAATCGCAGCTACCTTCAAGTTGGAAGTGATCGCGATAAAAGCTGTTTGCTTCATCGCCCGACACGATCTTGGCGTTAAGACCGTGCACTGCCATGTTCATAGCGCAAAGCTTTGCATTGTAGTCCACCTTTTCCTGGCCGAAGAAGGTCATGGCGGTGTTGGCATTTGCGCCAAACTGCTCGATGAAATCGGCAGAGGAAACGAACATACCGCCCGAGCCGCAGGCGGGATCAAGGACGGTGCCGTGCGTCGGCTCGATGACGTTGACAATCATACGAACGAGGGATTTGGGGGTAAAGAACACCCCGTCATCCGATGCAACGGCAGGCGCGAATTTGTTGAGGAAGTACTCGTAGATCCGACCGATGATGTCGTCCTTCATCTCATTGAAGGCACTGTTATTGAAAATACGGAGAAGCTCACGCAGAAGATCATTTTGCAAAATGGTATAGTTTTTGGGCAGAACACCTTTTAACTGGGCAGACTGTGCCTCCACCAGCTCCATCGCGCGATTGATGGCTTGTCCCATATCGGTGTTGTCCGGAAGATTCAATAGATAGTCATAACGCGCTTCTTCGGGCAGGAAGATGGCGCTCTTGGTTTTAAAATCCTCTGCTTCCACGGGCAAAACTCTGCCGTTGCGTACAGGGCGGTTTTTGAGGATCTCGCCCTCAACGAATTTGAATCTACTATATGCGTAGCGTAGGAAAA
Source organism: Eubacteriales bacterium (assembly GCA_045656885.1). Taxonomy (GTDB): domain Bacteria; phylum Bacillota; class Clostridia; order Oscillospirales; family CAG-272; genus UMGS1865. The sequence goes on along the minus strand of JAZORZ010000004.1, from coordinate 2,917 downwards.
TAAGGCCTAGTACGGGCATACAGTACTCCTGTGAGGTTACCTTGGAATCCGCGCGGAGCAGGTCTGCCGCTTCCCACAATTCCGTTTCCAATTTACGAATGTTTATCATACCCGTTTCTCAACTTTCGTTTTTTCGATATGGTTCTGTTGCATCTTTCGGGAGCTTTTATGTATATTTCAAAAATAGAGGATTCCAATCTTTGATATAATTGTGCTTTTCCAAACAATTGAAATACGTGCGTATTTAACACAAGAAAAAACCCGTACGTCAGCATGATAAACACAAAGATCATGCTTGCATATTTGGCATACTCCATGGATTGTAAAAAATTATCACTTAGCACCAATGCTATGATCGAAATTGCAAAAGCCCCTACAGAAATCCATGATGTTTGAGCCTTCAGATTTCTTGGCAACAACGCCTGATAGTGATGTAGCACTTCGCACAGATCTGTTTTGCTTTTGATTCCGTTCTTTTTCAATATTGATTCAAGAATTTTTATATCCTGATTATTTATTTTTTCACGGAACAGACCTGCAACCTTAAAAACATGCCAAAAGACCTTTAAAGAAAAGTGTTTATCTTTTACTTTTAGGTATATAAGCACGCCCACGTATGTGACAGCGACTGTGATCACGGCCAATACAAAAAACGCTATGACATAATTAGCATTTTCCCCAGGCAAGCATAAAAGACACACATATGCCAACACGTAATAAAGGCAAAAAACAAGGATCTGAAATGTTCTCAAATGTGACCGTTCAATAAATTCTTCTTCGATCTTCGAATACATATATTCTCCTTATTCACTCTGTGGCCCGGCCGCTTTTGACCCACTCGTCCACTTCGCTTGGTTTGAACATCCAGTTGCGCCCTACCTTGTGCGCGGGCATATTCTTTTTGGCAATCCACGCAAGCATGGTATCGCGACTGATACCGAGATAAGCGCAAATTTCCTTCGTGGAGTACCAACGATCGAATATCTCTATTTTCTCTGACATTTTCATTTCTCCTTGATGATACTGGTACATATGTTATATTATAACATAAACCGACATGTTTTTCAATGCTTATTGCCGATTTGTGTCGATTTGCCCCGTTTAAACACCCCCCTGAGTGCCACAAGGGCATCCAGGGGGTCTTGTTATATTTTACGGAAGCTCCAAGCACGGCATCTCTAGTATTTCCGCTTTCTTCCTCGGCGTCGGCTCAAATACGTTTTTCAAGCATTCCGGAACATCGAAGGTAAAGCTTTCTTTGACGTGCGTATAAACGTTAGCGGTCATCTCAATATCCGCGTGGCGCAGCCACATTTGAATGTCCTTGAGATCCCAACCGCGCGCATAGAGTATGCTCGCCGTGCTGTGTCTTAAATCGTGAAACCGCAACAATGGTGTAAACTTGTTGCGCTTCAAAACACGTTGAAAGCTTCGGTAGAGGCAATCCGGTCGAAAGCGTCTTCCATCTTCCCATGTGAATACAAAATCACTCTCTTTATAGTCTTTCCCAAACTTCTCTCGATTGATGTTTTGCCAAACCATTTGCTTTAACAATACGTGCTTAACATCCGGAATCAAGTAATACGTGTGATAACTCGCCGATGTCTTCATTTTTGCTTTTTCTTCTATTGTCTTGTTCTTCACCACAACGTTCTCAAGCGTCATCGTATTGTTGACAAAATCTACAGAGCTCCATTTCAAGCCAAGCGCCTCAGACTTTCTCAGGCCATAGAGCAATGTAATGTACACAACCGCGTAAAACGGCGTATCCTCGAACAGTTTCAGCATTTTCACGGCTTCTTCTGCGGTAAGAAAGTTTTCTTTCCTCTTGGAGGAACGCTTGGCAGGCAATTTCACACATTTTGCCGGATTTGCCGGGATAAGCTCATCAATCACGGCATCGTCCAACGCCACCATCAACACCGACTTATGTTTTATAATAGATTCTATCGAAAGACCTCCCGCTTTGCCGTCGCATCGTCCGTCGGTATACTTGAAATTGTAATACTCCTGAATATGCAAGGGCAACACGTCCCTTAGTCTGAGCTTCATCGGTTCAAAATACGGTATAATGTGCTTGTGTACATACGTGTGTATCCCCTCCCATGTAGAATTCTCCACAAGTCCTTTGCGACGTTCAACCCAGCCTTCAAGATAATTTGTAAAAAGCAACTCGCCCGGCGCCGCAAAGCGGTTTTCATAGTATTCTCTGATTTCCTGCAACCGAGCCTTGACCTCCTTCTTCGGCGAATCGGTTGTTAACCCCAATCTATGCCACTTGACCTTTCTTCCTTCCTCCTCATAATAAGTAACGACTGCGTAATAATGCTTTTTCTTTGTTGTTAATGATACTTTTGTTTTTTTCATAAGAATGTCCTTTCAGATAATAAAAAGCCATAGCAGATCGAAATCTGCTATGGAAAATACAAATCTTGTTATGCTTCGTTAAGTTCTCGCTCAACAAAATCGTCTTTTGACGTGAGAGCGTCAGATAGCATGCTTTGCAGGCCATCTGTCAATTGCTTTTCTCTTTCCTTAGAAATATGCAGATACACATCTGCGGTCATTTGCATTTTCCCGTGACGCATCCATTGTTGCAATTCCTTCAACCCCATACCATTGCTATGCATAATACAAGCAGTGCTGTGCCTTAGGTCGTGAATGCGCATATATGGCAAACCGCAAGCAGATAAAATGTTCTTGAACTTACCCATCACCCACGTCTGTCGAAGAAATCTGCCGTCATCATGTGTAAAAACATAGTCCGTTTCAACGTATTTCTCACCAAGCAATTCACGTCTCCTGTCTTGCGCCTTCTTTCGTGTAATCAAAGCTTCTTCAACATCTGGCAACAATGTAAATGTTATGTTGCTTGTTTTTGTTTTCGTCCTGTTCTTCTCCGGATTCTTTCCACCTC
>JAZORZ010000003.1:0-33314 GCA_045656885.1 Eubacteriales bacterium | reverse complement strand
AAAAGTGAAAAGATTCTCAAAAAACTATATACAAATGCCAAAATTTTTGGTACAATATGCAGTGTGACCGAAGAACGCCAAAGGTGTGCTCGGGAGCTTGCAACACGGTGCGATGGCATCGTGGTGGTGGGGGGCAGACAGAGTGCCAACACCGCAAAGCTTTTTGAAATTTGCCGCGAGGAGTGCGGCAACACGGTGTGGATTGCCGCGGCATCCGAGTTGGATGTCAGCCGCTTTGCCGCATCACAACACGTTGGAATCGTCGCAGGTGCATCGACACCAAGCGAGGAAATACAGGAGGTATATAAAACCATGAGCGAAATTATCAAAGAAAATTTCGAAGAAATGCTCGAATCGCAATGCTTAACTTTAAATACAGGAGATGTCGTTACCGGAACAGTTACTCACGTTTCCGATGCTGAGCTTCAGTTGGACCTCAGTGCGGGCGTAACCGGCTACATTAAAGCGGAACAGATCACTGACGATCCCGCTTTCAAGCTGACTGAGAACTTCAAAAACGGCGACCAAGTCGAAGGCTTCGTCATTCGTGTCAGCGACATCGAAGGCGTTGCAGAGCTCTCCAAGAAGAGAGCAGATGCCGATAAGAATTGGCAAAATGTAGTGGATGCTTGCGAGAACAAGACCGTTCTCGAGGGCAAGGTAACCGAGGCAGTTCGCGGCGGTGTTGTTATTCTTCACAACGCTAACCGTGTCTTTGTTCCCGCATCCCAAACCGGTGTTCCGAAGGATGGCGATCTCTCCACCCTCGTAGGACAGACCGTTTCCTTTAAGGTAATTGAGATCAAGACACCTAAGAAGGCAATCGGCTCCATTCGTGTCGTTCTTCGTGAAGAGCGCCGCGCACAAGAGGCAGACTTCTGGGCAAACATTGAGGTTGGTAAGGCATACCACGGTACCGTTAAGAGCTTGACCAGCTTTGGTGCATTCGTAGACCTCGGCGGTGTTGACGGTATGGTACATCTCACCGAGCTGTCTTGGAAGCGTCTGAAGAGCCCTGCAGAGGTTGTTTCCGTTGGCGATGAGCTCGACGTATTCGTAAAGAGCTTCGATCCCGAAAAGAAGAGAATCTCTCTTGGTTACAAGACCGAAGCTTCCAACCCCTGGAACATCTTCAAGTCTCAGTATGCAGTAGGCGATATCGCTTCTGTTAAGATCGTTAACATGATGCCTTTCGGCGCATTTGCTGAAATCATCGACGACGTTGACGGCCTCATTCACATTTCTCAAATCGCTATGCAAAGAATTGCAAAGCCCGCAGATCTGCTTGAGATCGGCCAAGTAGTTGACGCTCGCATTATTGAGATCGACGACGAAAAGAAGAAGGTAAGTCTCTCCATTCGCGCTCTCCTTGAGGAAGCAGCAGAGGCAGCAGAGGCAATGCCCGAAGAATTTGCAGCAGAAGAAGCTCCCGCTGAAGAGACTGCTGAATAATTCCAATTTATCACCAACGAATGAGACTCCCTTGTGGAGTCTCATTCTTACAATCAGGAGGTTTATATGTCCACTCCGATCAAAGTAATGACCTTTAATATGCGTATCAGCACGCCCGTTGACGGTGATAACTGGTTCCGCAACCGCAAACCCAAAATTGCAGAGGTGATTCGCCGCGAGAACCCCGATATCATCGGCTTTCAAGAGGTTTGCGAGGAAATGCAAGATTTTCTCGCAGAGACTTTTCCCGAATATATCATTCTCGGTCACGGACGTAAGGATGACTATTCTTGGGAGGGAACGCCCATCGCGTTCCGCAAGAGCCGCTTTTTGCTCCATACCTTCCGCGAGCGTTGGCTCACTCTGGAAGAAAATCTCCCCGGTAGCCGCCTGCACGGAATGGGGCAGAGCGATTGCCCGCGCGTTCTCGTTTGTGCCGAGCTGATCGACCGCACCTGTTATAAGCCGTTTAGCTTTTACAATGTGCATCTAGACTATATCCCCGATACTGCCGCGCAGATCGTCGAGGCGGCACTCCTATTCAAGGATATCAGCGAGTCACCCTTCCCGTACGTTCTCACGGGTGACTTCAATGCCGTACCCGATTCGCCTGTTATTAAGACCATTCTTGCCACAAACGGACGCCTCGGCACAGTCGATGCGACCAAGGAAATTGGCGGAACCTTCCACGGTTTTGGCAAATACGAGCCCGCAACCGATAAGATTGACTATATCTTCACCAATATGAAGACCGATCCTTCCGAGTCTTATCTCGTTCCCGATGATAACGAGTGCGGATACTACTATTCCGATCACTACGCCGTTTGCGCGTATGTTAGCATTGATTAATCAAAAACAGTTTGGCATACTTGCACCATCGCAGGTATGCCATTTTTTATTCCAATGTCGAGGTTTTATTAACCGAATGAGTAAGCAAATCTCTGTTTTGGATAGATATTCTCAATATTCGTTATTGAAATCGATTACTTTTTTTGATATAATGGTGTCAACGGATCCGGAACATCAAAGTATAAGGAGTAATTTATATGGCAATAGGAAAGAACATTGCAGAATTAAGAAAAAGCAGTGGGATGACACAAGAGCAGCTTGCAGAAACCCTTGGAGTATCTTCGCAATCGGTTTCCAAGTGGGAAAATGAGGTAACAATGCCTGATATTATGCTTCTACCTGTCATTGCCGGATGCTTTGATATCACAGTAGACGAATTGTATGGCGGCAGAAAACCAAAAGAAAAACGCAAGGCAATCGACTATGACGATATTCCCGAAATGATATATGATACGATTATTGAACTGACGCAACGCGGCTGGGTGGATACCGTAGAAGGAAAAGATCTTGAAACGGAAAAGGAAAGGATGAAATCCTATCTGGCAGAAGACCGTCGAGTGAAAACAGCAACTTTTTCCAACAAAAGAGCAGCTGTGATCGCTACTTCTGAAATTGCTCTATTGCACAGAGGCAAAGCGAATGCGGATCAACTTACAGAAGAGGGGATCGGTCGCGTGCTCGAGATTTTGTCAAATACCGCTGTGAGACGTATTTTTGCTTATGAAATGGATAATATGACGCAACCCATTACAGCACCGTTTGTGGCTAAAAAATGCAATATTTCTCTCGAACAAGCCGCACAAGCTCTCGAACAATTAACCGAAATTCACGTTAACCATCCCACCGATGTCATGCTTGACGAAGACCAATCTGTGCGTATGTATTCGCTCTGTTCAGACGAATGGGTTATGGAAACACTGATGATTTTGAAAATTGCAAGACTGATGGACGAAAACCTACAACACTATTTTAATTATCGCAGTTCTTACAATAATCTTTGGATACAATGAAGAATAACAAAAGAACGCCACTCTGTTGAGTGACGTTCTTTTGTTATTCTTGGGGATAGTAGCGAGTGATATATTTTACAATCCTATCGTTGCTATCATATCGGCATTCTTCAATGAGTTCTTTGGTGAGCCAACGGTGTTTTGCGAGTGTTTTGACTACTTGGTATCTGCAACAAGAGCAAAGGGAAGTGTTGTAGACATAGAGCAAAAATTCTTTGGGGAGTTTTTTGCCACTCTCAAAAAGGTCACGAATTTTAAAATCAATTCCGTGCCAATCCGATTCGCTCTCATAGTCTACCTTGAGCGAATAAAGTGTGCGCAATAGCAATTCTTTAATGGTGACTGTGTAATTTTGAAGCAACATCTCCAAAGCCGTAGTAGAATTCGTATCCTTTTGGAAAAGTTCAAGTGCGTAGTCATATACAGTCTTGCTTTGACAGTTTGTCAGTACACTAAGAGCGACCTCGCGCAATCTTTCATGGGAGGAGTTTGCATATTCCACAACAATTTCGTGTGGGAGAGGAAATTCATGGTGGAAGAAAACAGAAAGCAACTCTGCTTTTTTATCAAGATTTTCTTCCGTCACCAAAAAATCGGCAAGCTTTTTGCGCGCCTCGGCATCTGCATATCTGTAAAACCGAACCCTTGTATGTGGTGACAATCTACCCGTGGTAGCAATTTCTTCTATAATGGCTTCCACACTTGGAGCTTGTGGTAGATGCTTAGGTCTTCTTTTGTTTTCCTCGCGCTTTTTTGCAATTTGCAAATAACTTTCATAAAAGCACTTTGCATAGTCGCATTTTTGAGAATCGCGCTTGATTATTTGATAAAATCTTCGTTTGCCAAGATGCGTTTCTATGCTAAAGCAGAGCCAATCGAATTCATCAGCATCGTAATGCGGATTTTCTTTGAACAAACGTCCCAAATCGCGAATCATTTTGCAAGTGAACTCCTCACTGCTTGAGGGGAGAAGTATTATGCAAAAATGCTGAAAATTATCGCGCTCAAAGTCATAAGCATGAAAAGAATGTTTGTTCAAAAGCGTGGTATAGAGCTGCTCATACTTTTGTTGCAGTGCGAGAAGTGCATCTTCATTTCCACTTTTTGCAAACAGAGATAACAGCGTGCTGAAATGCTGAAATAAATCATCTTTCTCATTTGCAAGAGAAGTGAATGCTTTGATAATGGGCGTAGCAAAATACGCCTCATCGCAAAAGAACGTGGTAAGATGATAGACATACTCCGCGCGTACGCCTTCGCATTGTGTATCATAACTCAAATTGTGCAAGCATCCCCACAAAACGATGTCCTTGTATTTTTCAATATTCTTTTCCGATTTTAGCGCGAGGACACATCCTCCGCGCCCTTGTTGCATACAAGTTTTGAAATCTTTTTTATTCAATCATGACCTCCAAAGTGGTGAATAGAATTTGTTTCCAATATTCTTGCTTTCATTATAGCATATCCAAAACCGCTTGTCAAGCAAGTTTACGAGCGGTTTGGCAAATCCAACCAAAGGTTGTATTATTCCGTGGAAAAATATCGGTTTGATACGTTGGAAAGTGAAAAAATATATGTTATAATGATGATGTGATCACAAAAATATCTTTTTAGGAGATCTTATTATGAGTATTGGAACAAATATATACATGCTCCGCAAGGAGAAGAAAATTACACAATCGCAGCTTGCCGAAAAGCTTGGCGTTTCGGAGCAGGCGATTTCCAAATGGGAGAACGATCAAAATGCTCCCGATATCAGTCTTTTTCCGATTATGGCAGATTATTTTGGCGTTTCCATCGACCGCTTGTTCGGCTATCATATGAATAGCTATGCCGAAGAGGTAAAAGCCATTATCAAAGCCGCTGATGACAGTATGGACACCTATAAAGAGATTGAAATCATCAGCGAAGGATTGAAAAAATATCCCAACAGTCCCGATTTGAAAATCTATCTCGCGTTCTCTTTATCTATGGTCAATCGTATGTCAAAGGATGAAAACGAGAAAAAGGAAGCAGTTCAAAAAGCCATCAAGCTTTGCACCGAGGTTGTTGACACTTGCGGTGACAATAAGCAGGTGGATGGGGCACTCAATATGCTCACTCGCATATACGGTGAGATCGGTGAGTATCAAAAAGCATTGGATTCCGTTGAAAAAATGAGCGCGGAAGGCTACTTTTTTAGAGTGACAGGTATTGCTCGTACGCAGGGATATGCTCACAACGATAAAGAAATGGTAACCTTTATCGAGAAAAACTTGCTTGATTGCTGGTTAGCAATGGATCTCAACCTTCAGGTATTAACATCACGCTTGAGTGAGCTTGGAAAGCATCAAGAAGTCATTTCATTCTGCAAAGCGCATCAAAAGCTTTTGTCGGTCTTTGATGAAGGATGTTCCGATTTTTATGCAACCCATAAATTCTTTGCAGCGCATCTCTTGGCGCACGCATACCGAAAGATTGGAGATCGCGAATTGTGTATGAAAGCTTTATACGATCTTGCTGCTATTATTTCTCAAATGAAAAGTGTTGAAAAAAGTGATAGCTTTGATGTTTCTGCGCGAAATCCGATGTATTTTTCTCTTGTTGATGATCAAGAAAAATTAGAAGAATATATGTCTATGTCGAGATTTAAGATGGGGAATATGTTATCAGCATTTGATAAGTTCTTTGGAGACGACGAAGCATACCTCGCGTTCAAACAATCCGTCAATCAATAACCCTCGCCCCGCCTCGCGCGGGGCTTTTTTGTTATAAACTTAACATATTATTCATAATAAAAAAGGGAAGTATCGTTGACTTTCAACTTGTTTTGTGGTATAATTTCGTTAGAATGGGGTAGGATGGTAATTTTTCGGAAAACGCCCCTATTTCCCACAAAAAAATAACTTATTTGGAGGATTGTCTTTATGGAGAAAGGCACAACCGTCGGCTGTGCAAAAATCGCGGCTCTCTTTGATGCAGGTACCTTTGTTGAGACCGGCGCATTCATGAAGAGAGGCGACGACCTGACCGGCGTCGTTTGCGGCTACGGAGCCGTAAATGGCAAGCTGGTTTATGCTTTCGCACAGGATAGTGACCGCAAGAAGGGCGCAATTGACGCACTTCAAGCAGAAAAAATTGCTATGCTTTACAGTATGGCACAGAGGAACGGCGCTCCCGTTGTTGGTATGTTCGATAGCGTAGGTGCTACCGTTGCCGATGGTGCATCGGTTCTGTCGGCTTACGGCAAGCTGCTGGGGGTTGTTAGTGATGCTTCTGGTATCATTCCGCAAATTGCCATTATCAACGGTGTTTGCGCAGGTATGGCAGCAACCGTTGCGGCAATGTTCGACGTTGTCGTTACCGTTAAGGACAAATCCGAGCTTTACGTAAATGCTCCTTTCCTTGCAGGCAAGGAGATCGGCACCACCGATTACACTGCACAAAACGGCTTGGCATCTATCACCGCCGAGAACGAAGAGGATGCAGTTGCAAAGGCAGTTCAACTCGTTTCTATGCTTCCTTCCAACTGCGAAGAGGGCGTAGCAATCGAGGATATCACCGATGATATCAACCGCACCGTAGCAGTTGAAGGTCAGAGCGGCAAGGAGCTTATCGAAACCCTCTCTGATGCCAACACCTTTGTGGCTCTCGGTGATGCGTATGCAACCGAAATGGTTACCGGAATTGCTTGCTTTGGTGGCGTTACCTGCGGCGTTGTTGCTAACGATGCGGCAGTAAACGGTGGCGTTATCACTTGCGAGGGTGCAAAGAAGGCAGCAAAGCTCATCAGCTTCTGCGATAGCTTCTCCATTCCCGTCGTAACACTTGTTGATAGCATTGGCGTTGCAACCGATGCCGAGGCAGAAGGCGCACCTCTTGCCGCTCAGCTTGGCAAGCTCGCAATGGCGTATGCAACCGCCGACACCGCAAAGATCGGTGTTGTTTGCGGCAAGGCATACGGCGCGGCATTCACACTCATGGGCTCCAAGGCACTTGGTGCCGATATGGTTTATGCGCTTCCCACGTCCGAGATCAGCGTTATGGCACCTGCAAGTGCCGTTGCATTCCTTTGGAATGATAAAATCAACGAGGAAGTAACTCGCCAAGACCTTATTGAGAAGTGGACACGCGAATGTGCATCTCCTGAGGCAGCCGCTGCCGACGGTAGCATTGATGACGTTGTAGCAGTAAATGAGCTCCGTCAACGCATCTGCGCCGCAGTTTATATGCTGATGATGAAAAATGCAGGCACACCCGCCCGCAAGCATTGCAATCTTCCTCTTTGATAGGGAGGTATTCAAATGATGAATTTATCTGTTGTCCCTGTGGCGGCGGCAGAAATGATCAATTGGGGTGAACGTGCATCCACTGCGGGCACGGTCACACTCATGGGCATGGTAACCATTTTTGCGGTTCTCGCAATTTTGTGGGCTATGATCGAGATCATGCATGCCGTACTTCACAAGGGTGAAAAGAAAGAAAAAGAGCCGCGCTCCCAAAAGGCAGCACCTGCTCCCAACCAAGACGATGCCGCCATTGCCGCTGCCATTGCAGCCGCACTTGCAGCCGCCGAGGATGACGGAGCCGTTGTAGCGGCTATAACCGCGGCAATCACAGCCGCAAGAGCGGAGGCAGGCGAAACCGGTGCCTTCCGCGTTGTATCCTTCAAGCGCGTAGAACGCAAGCGCGGATACAGAAGATAATCTCCCATCAAATAAAAACTACAAAAAACAAACTAAACTTAAATTTTGAAAGGTTAAAGGTAAAATATTATGAAGAACTATCGTGTAACTGTTAATGGCGTTGTATATGATGTAGTAGTTGAGGAAGTTAACGGCGCAGCTGTTCCTTATGTAGCACCTGTTGCAGCACCTGTTGCTCCCGTAGCACCCGCTCCCGTAGCCGCTCCCGCACCTGTTGCAGCTCCTGCAGCTCCTGCAGCAGCACCCGCAGCAGCTCCTGCTCCCGCAGGCAAGGCAGGCGCTACCTCTGTTAAGGCACCTATGCCCGGCACCATCATCAAGGTAAACGCAAAGGTTGGCGACGCTGTTAAGAAGGGCGACGTTCTCTGTGTTCTTGAAGCTATGAAGATGGAAAACGACATTATGGCTCCCGCTGACGGTGTTGTTGCATCTGTTGAGGTAACCCAAGGTGCTTCTGTTGCAACCGACGCAGTTCTCGTAACCATGAACTAATCCTTTTTGAAGAATTCCGCTTTTTGAATTTTACAGAAAGGAAATAGTCCTATGGATTTGCTACAAAGCGTACAAACGTTCCTAGGTGACACAGGTGTGGCGCAACTGTTTGCAAACGGTCCTGAGGGTGCAATTAAGACCCTGATTATGATCGCCATTGCAGGCGTACTGATCTATCTTGCCATCGGCAAGGGATTTGAGCCGTTGTTGCTCCTTCCCATCGCAATTGGAATGTTGCTTACAAATATTCCCGGTGTTGAGCTGTTCCACTCCGATTGGTATATGACGGAGGGAACCATCGACTACCTCCACATCCTGAACAAGGGTGAGCTGCTTGACATCCTTTACATTGGTGTAAAAACCGGTCTGTATCCTTGCTTGATCTTTATCGGCATTGGTGCTATGACCGACTTTACTCCTTTGATCTCTAACCCCAAGAGTCTCTTGATCGGTGCCGGTGCACAGCTTGGCGTTTTTGTTGCTTTCTCGGGCGCGATCTTCCTTGGCTTTAGCGTTCTGGAGGCAGCATCCATCGGTATCATTGGCGGTGCAGACGGTCCCACGGCGATCTACGTTACCAAAACCTTGGCGCCCGCACTTCTTGGTGCAATTGCCGTAGCGGCATATTCTTATATGGCGCTTATCCCGATGATCCAACCTCCCATTATGCGTCTTTTGACCACGGAGAAGGAAAGAAAGATTAAAATGACCGCTCTTCGTCCCGTTTCCAAGCTGGAAAAGATGATTTTCCCCGTTATGGTAACCGTTGTTGTCGGCCTGATCGTTCCTTCGGCTCTTTCTCTGATTGGTTGCTTGATGTTTGGTAATATCCTCAACGTTTGCGGCGTTACCGACCGTCTTTCCAAAACCGTACAAAACGGACTGATGAATGCCGTTACCGTATGCCTTGGTATTTCTGTTGGTGCAACCGCAACGGCAGAAAGCTTCCTGGCTCCCGAAACGCTCTTGATTATTGTACTCGGTCTTACCGCATTTGCAATTTCCACCGTCGGTGGCCTTCTTACCGCAAAGATCATGAACAAGCTTTCCGGTGGAACAATCAACCCCTTGATCGGTTCTGCAGGTGTATCTGCGGTTCCGATGGCGGCACGTGTGGCACAAGTAGAAGGGCAGAAGGCAGACCCCTCTAACTTCCTTTTGATGCACGCAATGGGTCCCAACGTAGCAGGCGTTATCGGTTCTGCTGTTGCAGCAGGCGTTCTTCTTGCTTGCTTCGGCTAATTTTCATCTGATAGGAGTAATACAATGGCTAAAGTTAAAATTACAGAAACAGTGCTTCGCGACTCCCATCAGTCGCTGATTGCAACCCGTATGACCACCGAGGAGATGCTTCCTATCCTCGAGCAAATGGATAAAGTTGGCTACCACTCCCTTGAGGCGTGGGGCGGTGCAACCTTTGATGCTTGCATGCGTTTCCTCAACGAAGATCCTTGGGAGCGCCTGCGCGCTATTCGCGATAAGGTTAAGAACACCAAGCTCCAAATGCTCTTCCGCGGACAGAACATTCTCGGCTACCGTCACTATTCCGACGATGTAGTAGAGTATTTCGTTCAAAAATCTCTCGCAAACGGTATCGATATCATTCGTATTTTTGATGCGCTCAATGACCCCCGTAACCTCAAAACTGCGATCAACGCAACCAAGAAAGAGGGCGGACACGTGCAAGCGGCGTTCTCTTACACCACGGGTCCCGTTTATACTATGGAGTACTATTCCAAGTATGCAAAACAGCTCGAGGAAATGGGCGCAGATTCCATCTGCATCAAGGATATGGCAGGCCTTCTCAAGCCCTATGATGCATACGATCTCGTAAAGACCATCAAAGAGTCTGTTAAGGTTCCCGTACAGCTTCATACTCACTACACCGCAGGTTTGGCTTCTATGACGCTCATGAAGGCGGTTGAAGCTGGCGTTGACGTAATCGACACCGCAATCTCTCCCATGGCGCTGGGTACCTCTCAGCCCCCCACAGAGGCACTTGTTGCCGCTCTGGCAGGCACTCCCTACGATACCGGTATTCAGCTGACCGACCTCGATAAGATCACCAAGCACTTCACACCTCTGCGCGAAAAGTATCTTGCAAACGGCTTGCTCAATCCCAAGGCGCTCAAGGTTGACGTTAACGCGCTCGTATATCAGGTTCCCGGCGGTATGCTTTCCAACCTGATGAGCCAGCTCGCACAGGCAGGCAAGTCCGATAAGCTGACCGAGGTTCTTGAGGAAGTTCCGCGCGTTCGCGCAGACGTAGGTTACCCCCCGCTGGTAACGCCTTCTTCCCAAATTGTTGGTACCCAAGCGGTATTTAACGTCATTATGGGCGAGAGATACAAGACCGTTACCAAGGAATTCAAGGGTATTGTTCGCGGCGAATACGGTAAGACTCCCGTAGCTATCGATCCCGAGTTCACCAAAAAGATCATCGGCGACGAAAAGCCCATCGACTACCGTCCCGCAGATGCGCTCAAGCCCGAGCTTGACCAACTTCGCTCTGAGGTTGCACAGTATCTCGAGCAGGACGAGGACGTTCTCTCCTATGCATTGTTCCCGGAGGTATCTAAGAAGTTCTTTGAATACCGCAAGGCAAAGAAATACGGCATTGATGCCGAGCACGCCGACAAGGCAAACGGCATTCACTCCGTTTAATTAGAAAACATCCCTCAAATGGGCACGTCCATCTGCGAATTGATTTCCCGATAGCGTGCCCATTTTGTGCATTTATTCCACTTTCGATCAAAAGAGAAGAGGAGAAAAATCATGAATCAAAACCAAAAATTCCGTCCCACAGCCATTCCGCTTGTGGCAAACGATCCTTATTTTAGCATTTGGAGCTTTACCGATAATCTCACCGATGACCATACCCGCCATTGGACAGGTGTACTGCAATCGATGTTTGGATTTATCAACATCGACGGCGAAAAGTACCGCTTTATGGGTAAAACTGCCGTTACTGACCGCTATTTTCCAGAAGGAAAAGCACTTAAGCAAACCGACGTTACCGTTAACCCCACGTCCACTATTTACACCTTCTCGCACTCTGCGTGTGAGCTGAAGATTACGTTCCTGACACCCTTACTGCTTGATAGACCCGAGGTGTTCTCACGCCCCGTTTCCTATATTTTCTACGATATTACACCGCGCGAGGAAGGGCATACCTTCAGCGTTTATTTTGATGCTGCATCCTATCTTTGCGGCGACGGCCACTACGTAAAACAAATGGATTGCTTCGGGGAGGAAGGTCACGTTTGGATGGGTAACCACGAGCAAAAGCCCCTCAATCGCTCGGGCGACGACGCTCGCATTGATTGGGGATATTTGCATCTTGTGCACTCCAATGCAACCCTTGGCGTGCTGAACAACCGCATTTCCGAGTTTACCGTTCGCCCGTGGAAGAGCGATGCAGACCTGACAAAGCCCGTAAGCTTTTACACCGTTCCGCTTCTGCGTGCAACCTCCGAAAAGCTCTCCGACGTATTTGTGCTCGCTTACGATGATGTTAAATCGGTACAGTATTTCCACCGCGATATTGATGCTTACTACAAAACCGTTTACGGCGATTTTGAAAGCATGCTGAGGGTAGCCGTTGCCGAGGCGCATGAATTGCGCGAAGAATGTGCAAAATTTGATGCCGATCTGATTGCAAAAATGCAAAAGGTGTCGCCCGAATATGCCCAAATCGGTGCACTTGCTTACCGCCAAACCGTTGCAGCACACAAGCTTTGCGAAATCGACGGCACCGTTAAGTTCTTCTCTAAGGAGAACTTCTCAAACGGTTGCATGGCAACGCTTGACGTTACCTATCCTTCCATTCCGCTCTATCTCATTTACAATCCCGAGCTTGTTCGAGGTATGATGCGTCCTATTTTTGATTATGCAAAGGGCGGGGAATGGCAGTATCCCTTCGCTCCTCACGATTGCGGACAGTATCCGCTTTGCAACGGTCAAGTTTACGGTGGCAACGCGCTCAAATACCAAATGCCCGTTGAGGAATGCGGCAACGCGATTCTTACCGTGGCCGCTGCAACCCGTGCCGACGGTGACCGCACATTGGCAGAGGAGAACAAGGAGCTTCTCAAAGCTTGGGCAGATTACCTTGTAGAATACGGCTACAACCCCGAAAATCAACTTTGCACTGATGACTTTGCAGGTCACCTTGCTGAAAACTGCAACCTCAGCGTCAAGGCGATCGTGGCACTCGGCGCATTCGGTCAGCTCTTTGGAGAAGAGAAGTATTCCGCCATTGCCAAGGATATGGCCGAGCGTTGGAAGATTGACGCCAAAAAACAGAACGGTAAGGGCTGGCGCCTGACCTTTGACCGCGACGATACCTGGAGTTTGAAATATAACATGGTTTGGGATCGTCTCCTCGGTCTCGGTCTCTTTGGCGAGGATGTAGCACTCGAGGAAATTGCCGTTTACACCGAAAAGATGAACGAATACGGTGTTCCGCTTGATTGCCGCGCGAACTATACCAAAATCGACTGGATGGCATGGACGACCGTTATGGCAGACGTTCCCGAATACACCAAAGCCGTTTACAAGTCCATGACCAACATGACGCGCGATTCTCTTGACCGCGTTCCCCTGACCGACTGGTACGATACCGTAAATGCACGCCAAATCGGCTTCCAAGCGCGCTCGGTTCTTGGCGGGCACTTCATCAATCTGCTTTTGGAGCATCCCAATTTCGATAACTGACACAGAATCTGAACTCAAACGCGCATCAAATGTAGCGGAATTTTAAGCACACAGTAGCGCGTTATGCTCGTTTTCTTTGAAAACGAGCAGGGCTTCGACACGTTATCCACAAGCCAAAAATAAAAGAGGAGCATCTATAGATGCTCCTCTTTTATTTTTGGTGGAGATGAGGAGAATCTGAACTCAAACGCGCATTAAATGCAGTGAAATTTGAAACACACAGTAGCGCGTTATGCTAATTTGCAAGCAAATTAGCAGGAGTCGATACCATAATCTTCTAGCCAATAAACAAGAGGAAGGCACGATGTGCCTTCCTCTTGTTTATTGGTGGAGATGAGGAGAATCGAACCCCTGTCCGAAAACCCATCCACACAACTTTCTTCGTGGACAGTCTGTTATTTAGAATTCCCGTCCGGGAGCGCGAACAGACACGCTATCCCATCAGGTAGCCCTTTTATGCATGATCGGCTCAAGTGCGAACGGCCGATGCACGTGCACCACTCAAATGACGCTCAGTCCGAAGCCGTGGTACTCATCGGAGGAACGGGTGACCCGCAGGTCACGGCACTGCCGGTTTTACGCTATACAGCGTAAAACTTAGGCAGCCATAGCAACAGTATTGTTGTCGTTTATTTTTAAAGTTTAGGCAGTTTACGAGATTACCCGGCTCGCCACGCTTATCGTGTTTCAAAGTCCCCGTCGAAACCATTGCACCCCCATATGGTGTGCTCATCTATTATACAACATTTTTGCGTATTTGTCAACTGTTCTTTATCGCAAAAAGCTGCAAGAGATAGCAAAAAAAGACGGAAATTTTCACGTTTGCAAAAATTTCCGTCCTTGTTTTATTCTTCGTCAGAGGGGAAGATCATACCAAAAGACCAAATCAATACTTTTTCTTCGGCAAGATCAAGTGCAATCTGATTTTTCATTCCGTCTGCATATTTCACTGCATCTTCATGAGGAGCATCCTTATTGCTCTCGAGATATTTCGTTACAAGAGAATCGTATTTTTGTGTAAATTCTTCATCTGTCCAGGAAAGCTCATTTTGTTCCATCAAAACCAAAAGTGCCATATTGTAGGTTGCTTGATTGAGAGATTGCTGCAAGATTATCGTTTCGCTCAATCCATAGTAGCTCAATAGCGTATTGTATGGGATTCCGTAATAATTTGCTACCAGCTGATAGTAATCTACCGTTTGCTCATAGTAGTAGAGGTATGTCTCGGCGGGGAGAGGGGTGTTTGTGGTAGTTGCCTTCAAAAGTGCCTCAAAGAGCAAATCTTCTGTAATTGCCAACTCTTCATCCACTAACCATTCTGCATACGTTTGGTACTTGTTGTCTTGGAATTGTGCAACTTGTTCGTCGGTCAGGGACATATCATAAATATTGTGCAGGGTCATGGTGAACACGACCGCTTTGCCTGCAAGATCGGTTGCGTGATAGTTTTCGGGAAAGGTTACGTCAACGTCAAAGGTCTCGCCTACGGCGTGCCCGATGATACCTTCAGTAAATCCGGGAATATATCCGTTTTTATAGTCTGAAATAAACAGGGCAACGTTTGTAGCAGTTCCGCCTGAGAAGGCAACACCGTCGAGTTTGCCGCAATAATCGATTTTAACGCAATCCCCACTTTGTGCAGGGCGGGTAACGTCCTCAAGGGCGGGAAACTTTTTCATGTCGCCGTAAAAAGACAGAGCTATGTTATAGGGAGCCCCCTCAAAAACAAGATTTGCAATGGGTTGAAAATCGATTTCGCCAACCGATACGTATGAAGAAGGATTCAGCTTTTCGTAATCAGGTAAAACATAATCCTTTTCGGGGGTGGTGGTAACCTCAGGTGCGGTGGTTTCTTGTGGAGCAGTAGTTCCGTGGTCGATGACCTCAACTACTCGACACGAAGAAAGCGCGAGAATTGCCACAACCAAAGTAAAAGTCAAAATTCTTTTCAACATATTAAAACCTGCCTTATTTTCGTTACCTATATTATAACCGATTCCGCATAGAATTGCAATAGGAAATGCCGTAATTTCTTTTGTTATAGCAAACAAAAATCCAATTGGTCGAAAAATGGAAAAAACGGGTGTCATTTCACAACGCTTTGCATAGAATATTAGCAAAGAGAGTAGTTCTCTGAAATTATTACAAAGGAGATTTGGCTATGGCAGAAAATAAATTTTCTTGCGTGCCCGGGGGTAACTCTGCACGCGAGACTGTATGCATTGATACCAGTCGCGTCCTGGATTCCTGCCGCGATCGCGATTGCTTTGAAAATGCACGTGTTTATCTTTCGGACTTTGGTAACGAGGTTCTGGAGCACACAAGCACCATTCGCGCCAAGAGCGCAAAGATCGTTTGGGCTTGTATCGACATCGAGCCCATTCGCTTCAACCGCGGATTTTACTCGGTCAACATTCGCTTTTACGTAAAGCTTGTATTTGAGGCATGCGTTTGCGCAGGACGCTCGCAAGAAATTGAAGGTATTGCTGTACTCGAAAAGCGTGTTATTCTTTACGGCGGCGAGAGCAACGTAAGCGTATTCAAAAGCCACGGCGTAGGCGAGAACTTCTGCGGTTGCACACCCCGTGAGAGCGAAGAAGAAAACGAGCCCACCGCAATCGTAGAGGTGGTATCTCCCGTTCTTCTCGGCACACGCATCGTAGAGCGCGTAAATGAGTGCACCTGCTGCTGTTGCTGCTGCGAGGGGGATATCCCCAAGCCCGTGCAAACCTGCTTGGAAGCACCTCTTTGCTTCGGCGGTTTTGGTGGCGCAGAGGGAAGAGGCGGTGAGCGTTATCTGACCGTTTCTCTTGGTATCTTCTCGGTCATTCGCATCGTTCGCTCGGCACAGTATCTCATTCAAGCAACCGAGTACTGCATTCCCGAAAAGGAATGTGTCCCTGTTGAAGAGGACGATCCTTGTCGCGTATTCCGTTCTATGCCGTTCCCAACCGGTGAATTTTGCGGACAGAATGCACCTGTACCACAACCTTATGACCGTGACCGCCACGGCAAATGCGGTTGCGGCAGCTAAGAAAAAACAAAGAAAAAGCAGTCTCAATGAGACTGCTTTTTCTTATTCGTTTATTAAATGATAGATTGGCTTTCCCGTGCCACGGATGCATTCGGGTGTGATTTCTACACTCAAAACATCATCGCGAGAGGGAACTTCATACATAATATCGGTCATTGCTTTTTCCAAAATGGAGCGCAAGCCGCGTGCGCCTGTATGTCTTTCCAGTGCCAAAGAAGCAACCGCATCCAAGGATTCGGGTGTGAAGACAAGCTTTACGCCGTCCATTTCAAACAGCTTTACGTATTGCTTGGTAAGAGAACTGCGGGGCTCTGTTAAAATGCGAACGAGTGCATCCTTATCCAAGTCGTTCAACGCAACCATAACGGGAATACGGCCGACCAACTCGGGGATGAGACCGTATTTTACAATATCGTGCGCTACAACGTCGCGGTAGATGCCGCTGTCCTTGCGTTCGGATTTTGTCTTGATCTCGCCACTAAAGCCAATGGTCTGGCTACCTTTTCTCTTTTGAATGATCTGTTCAAGCCCGTCAAACGCGCCGCCGCAGATGAAGAGAATGTTCTTGGTATCAATTTGAATAAACTCTTGATTGGGATGCTTACGTCCGCCTTGTGGGGGAACGTTAGAGACTGTGCCTTCAAGAATTTTCAAAAGTGCCTGTTGCACACCTTCACCCGAAACGTCGCGAGTGATAGAGCGATTTTCGCTCTTGCGAGATATCTTGTCGATCTCGTCAATGTAAATAATACCGCGCTCGGCAAGCTCAATATCAAAATCGGCTGCCTGAATGAGGCGCAAAAGGATGTTTTCAACGTCCTCACCGACGTATCCTGCCTCTGTGAGCGTGGTTGCATCGGCGATTGCGAAGGGAACCTTAAGCGTTTTGGCAAGGGTTTGGGCAAGATAGGTTTTACCAACACCGGTGGGGCCTAACAGGAGCACGTTGCTCTTTTGGAGCTCGATCTCTTCTTCAACCACCTCGGGTTCTGCTGTTTCATTCTTTTTTGCCTTTTTCTTGGGCTTTTTTGCCTGCATCGTTAAGATGCGCTTGTAGTGATTGTAAACGGCAACCGAGAGTGCCACCTTGGCTTCATCCTGACCGATAACGTACTTATCAAGCTCTTCCTTGATTTCGATCGGGCGGGGAAGCTCGGAAAGCGACATTTTGTCACTCTCCAAACCGGGAACGTGGCTATCAATCTGCTCAATGAGGTCGCTGCATTGCTCTACGCAAAGGTCGCAGATATATGCGCCCGATTGCGAGGGGATCAGGAAAGTGACCTGATGCTCATTTCTGCCGCAAAAGGAACAGTGACGCAAATTATTGCCGTTTGCATTGTTTTTGTTTGCCATAAAAATGCGAAAATCCTTTCAAAGAATCGTCAGGGGCGATGGGTAAGGATCTTATCGATCAAACCGTATTCAAGGGCCTCTTGTGCGGTCATGTAGTTGTCGCGGTCGGTGTCCTTTTCAATAATTTCAAGGGGCTTACCGGTATTTGCGGCAAGGATCTCGTTTAGGGTTGCCTTGATGCGAAGGATCTGCTTTGCTTGAATTTCAATATCGGTTGCCTGACCCTTTGCGCCGCCGAGAGGTTGGTGGATCATGATCTCACTGTGAGGCAGAGCAAAACGCTTGCCCTTGGCACCTGCAGAAAGCAGGAATGCACCCATACTTGCAGCCATACCGATGCAGATGGTGGAAACGTCACACTTGATAAAGTTCATTGTGTCGTAAATGGCCATACCTGCGCTTACGCTGCCGCCGGGAGAGTTGATATAAAAGGAAATGTCCTTATCGGGGTCTTGCGCCTCGAGGAAGAGCATTTGCGCCACAACAAGCGACGCGGTGGTATCGTTGACCTGATCGGAGAGGAAGATCACGCGGTCATTGAGCAGGCGCGAGAAAATATCGTAGGAACGCTCGCCGCGGCTGGTTTGTTCCACAACCATGGGAACGAGAGCATCCTGTGTGTAAAGCTTGGGATCGAACATATTAATATACCTCTTTTCTGATGAAATAATGAACCGGAAATAGCAGACGCGACTTCCGGTTCAAATAGAATGAAGAGTTCTTACTTAATGATTGCGTTCTCTTTAACCAGATCCATCGCCTTTTTAACCTTCATATCTTCAGCGATAGAATCTTCCGGAATCAGCTCGCGAACCTTTTCAACTTCCATCTGGTACTCATCGGCAATGCGCTTGTACTCAGCGTTGATCTCGGTCTTGGTTGCCTTGATCTTTTCTGCCTTAGCGATCTTTTCAAGAGCCAGACGAAGCTTAACCTGCTTTTCAGCTTGGGGTCTGAGAGACTCACGGAGCTGATCAAGAGTCATACCGGTGTATTGGAAGTAGGTCTTCAGATCAAGACCTTGCATGCGCAGACGGTTGTCATAGTCGCGAACAAAGTTCTCGGTCTCGGCTACGAACATAGCTTCGGGGATGTCGGCTTGCAGCTTCTCAATCAGAGTATCGAGAATAGCGGATTCAAAACGGTTATCTGCTTCGGTTTCATGTCTCTTAGCAATTTTTGCCTTAACGTCAGCGCGATATTCATCGATGGTATCGAATTCGGAAACGTCTTTTGCAAAATCATCGTCAAGCTCGGGCAGCTCGATGTGCTTGATCTTGAGAATGGTGGTCTTGAATACTGCGGGCTTACCTGCGAGCTCTTTTGCGTGGTACTCGGTGGGGAAGGTAACGTTTACGTCAAAATCCTCGCCAACCTTGTGTCCAACGATCTCTTCTTCAAAGCCGGGAATAAAGTTGCCGGAGCCGAGCTTAAGGGGATAGTCTTCGCCCTTGCCGCCTTCAAATGCAACGCCGTCAACAAAACCTTCGTAGTTGATGTGGCAAACGTCGCCCATAACTGCTGCAGCGTCGGTAACCTCGATCTCACGGGAGTTGCGCTCGCGGATCATATTGATCTCGTTTTCAACTTCTTCATCGGTAACTTCTGCTACGTTCTTTTCTGCCTCGATGCCGAGGTAATCAGCAATCTTTACGGTGGGCTTAACTGCAACGATAGCGGTCAGAACAACGCCGTTCTCATCAATAGAAACGATATCGAACTCGGGTTGGCCAACCATGTCCAGCTTAGATTCCTTCAGTGCTTCGTCAAAAGCATCGGGAAGAACCTCATTGATAGCATCTTCATAGAAGAAGCCCTTGCCGTACATCTTTTCGATTACGTTGCGGGGTGCCTTGCCCTTGCGGAAGCCGGGAACGGTGATTTTGCCGACTTGCTTGCGGTAAACGTTGGATACTGCCTTATCAAAGGTTGCCTTGTCTACCGAGAACTCCAACTTATAGGTGCTCTTTTCGGCTTTTGTGGATTTGATCAAACTCATTTCAAATGTCCTCCAAATAGGTTTATGGTAATTTTTTTACATACAAATTATATTTTATAATTTTTTTTGCATTTTGTCAATAGATTTTGCAAAATTTCAAGCGTAAAACTTCATTTTTATTATAATTTATTGCACAAAAACGGGCAAAGGCGAGAAAAGCAGATGATCGGCGGCACACATGATGAAATCAATGCCTTCAAACTGTGTTTTCCGCGGAACACCGTACATACCGTGAATGTGACCGTGATAGCAGGTCTTGATGCCGTATTCGTGTAATACGTCCACGATCTCACGGCAAACAAAATCGCACCAAACGGGCGGGAAGTGGAAAAAGAGAAGAATGGGCTTCTCGCTCTCACCACGCAGCTTAACCGCCTCATCAATGCTCATACGCAGGCGAATGATCTCGCGGTTGACAATGCGGCTGTAATCGACTGTTCCAACCGTGTGCTGCTGCGATTCTTCTATAAACCAACCGCGCGTGCCGCACACAATGCAGTCACCCAAATCATAGGCGTTGTTGTAAAGAATATCAATGGTATCAAATTCGTTTTCGGCAAAAAATGCTTTCATTTTGCTGGCGGTCGACCACCAAAAATCGTGGTTGCCTTTGCCAATGAGCTTTTTTCCGGGCAAAGAATTCAAAAAGCGGAAATCTTCAATGCTTTCTTCCAATTTTAAGCTCCAAGAAATATCGCCGGGAATGATCACTGTATCCTCGGGGCGCACAACGGCGCACCAATTCTTTTTGAGCCGTCCCATATAGTCGGTCCATCTCTGACCGAATTTTTCCATTGATTTTGTACCGTCTGATGACAAATGCAGATCGGCTATGACGTAAAGTGCCACAAAAGGACCTCCTTTCCGGGTGTATAAATTCATCTTCTTGCGGAAAAACTAAATGCAGCAAAGGCAGAATGCTTTTTGCACAAAACCGCAAGGGGGGAAAGAGAAAATGGAAATGAAGAAGCAAGAGAATTGCTGTGATAAGCACATCAAGGGTATTAAATGCAACGTACAAAATTGCTATTACCACGATTGTGATACCCACTGCACTGCAAATGAGATCGCCGTAGGCCCTCACAATGCATCCACATCGGGTGACACACTCTGCGCAACCTTCAAGCCCAAGGAATTCTAAAGCTCCATCGGGGGGCGGCATTGCTTATTGCGATGTCGCCTTTTTTATTCAATGTTCAAATATTCAAGAACGGCTTTTGCCATATCCTCTTTGTTCACTACCTTTTCAAAGCGAACTTTTCTTTGTGCCAAACCTGCAAGAGGATAGGGGATTTCGGTATTGGTAGCTGCGGAAAGTGCATCAAGAGCTGCAAGATCGCTCTCGGGTTCTTCTGCCGTAACTGCGCGGTAAACGTTGTTTGCAAACTTGTAGGGGCTTGCGGTGGAGTCAATGACTATGGGAAGTATATCACCGCTCTCGGCTATGTACTGCTCAGCGGCAGAGATAGCAACTGCAGTGTGTGTATCGGAAAGATAACCGTATTTTTCCCAACAAGCACGAATGGTATCGGCAGTTGTTTTTTCGTCTGCAAAGTAGCCAACAAAGTTCTCACAAATCTTTTCAAAAACGTCAGCGTCAACCCTATATTTTCCGGCTGTGTTGAGTTGTTTCATATAGTCAGCAGTCTTTTCGCTACCTGCTGTGAAGTAGAGCAGACGCTCAAGGTTGCTCGAAATGAGAATATCCATCGAGGGAGACATCGTCAAATAGAAATCACGGTTGCGGTCATACGTGCCTGTGCGTAAGAAGTCGGTAAGAATGTTATTTGCATTGGAAGCGCAGATCAGCTTGTTGATGGGCAGTCCCATCAGCTTTGCAATGTAAGCGGCAAAAATGTTGCCAAAGTTGCCCGTGGGAACGCAAACGTTAAAGAGTTCACCGGCTTGGCATTTTCCTGCGGTGAGCAGATCACAGTAAGCGGATACATAATAAACGATCTGCGGTGCGAGACGCCCCCAGTTGATGGAGTTTGCAGAAGAGAAGAAATAGCCGTTTTCATTCAGCTTTTCTGCCATTTTGCTATCCCCAAAGATGACCTTTACACCTGTTTGTGCATCGTCAAAGTTGCCCTCAATCGCGCAAACATTAACGTTATTGCCGGTCTGCGTAGCCATTTGCAGCTTTTGTACGCGGCTAACTCCGTCTACGGGGTAGAATACCATGATCTTGATGCGGTCAATATCCTTGTAGCCCTCAAGAGCAGCTTTTCCTGTGTCGCCCGAAGTAGCAACAAGAATAAGCGCAGTGCGCTCCTCGCCGGTCTTGGTCAAAGCACGGGAGAGGAGTCGGGGCATGATCTGCAAAGCCATATCCTTGAAAGCGGCAGTAGGACCGTGCCACAGCTCGAGAATTTCTTTGTTTTCGGCAAGGTTTACAAGGGGGGCCGCACCGCCAACAAAGGAGGATTCGCTATAAGCTGCCTCACAGTCGGCAAGAAGCTCCTCATAGGTGTAGTCAGAGAGGAATTTTGCAAGAATCTTTGCAGCTCTTACGGGGTAGGAATCGTGACAGAGCGCCTCGATTTCAGCCATAGAAAGCGCGGGGATCTCTTCGGGTACAAACAGACCGCCGTCAGCGGCAAGTCCTTGCTTAATGATCTGTGCGGCGCTGTGCGTTGCTGGCGCCTGACTTCTTGTGCTTTTGTACAACATGGTCGTGTCTCCTGTTATGCTTGGAAATTGAAAAATAACGTGGTAGGGAACGGCGTCTTCGACGGTCCGTTAATAATCAAAAATGTTTTTGTGCAAAGCGATAAGTGTTCTCAAAAAAGAGACCGTTGATCAGCTTTTGCGAGTATCCGTGTGCCAAGAGGTGCTCGGCAAGGCGGTCAAGGTGGGAAAGATTGGGAATCGCGTCGGGCAGATCCGCACCGTCCATATCGCAACCGAGTGCGAGTGTATTTTCCGCTCCGCGAGAGAGGAAATATTCAATATGGCGAAGAATGCTATCGAGTGTCGCTTCGCCGTTTTGCTCTAAAAACAAACGAAAGAGGTTGATGCCGATCACGCCGCCCGATGCTATAATGGAATCAATTTGCCAATCGTATAGGTTGCGGCTAACAGGGCAAATCGCGTGCGCGTTGGAATGTGATGCGATAACGGGCTTGCCGTACTCGGCAGAAATTTCAAAAATATCCTTGCTCGACTCCACCGATGCGTGGGAAATATCAAGAATCATTCCGTGGGATAACATTTCCTTTGCGGCGCGCTTGCCAAACTCAGTTAAACCCACTTCTGTATTGTGAGAACCGCCAAAGCAGGTTTCACCGCTCCACATGGGAATCACGCTTTTTACACCCAACTCGGCAAGCTCTGCCACACGCTCAATGCGACCGTCAAGCACGCGCGCATCCTCAACCGAAAGTATCAGCGATGCCTTCCCAGAGTCGCGAGTGGGGCAGGAAGAGCAAAGCTCTGCGTTACCGCTTTGCAGTGCGGGATCATTTTTGAGGTTTTCGACCACCTGCAAAAGCTCGCGCCAACCTTCGTCATCAGTGAGCTTCGGAGAGGTCCAAAGAGCCATTGTTTGTATGTAGCGCTCGTATTTTTGTGCCTTATCGAGGGATACGGCAAGGGAATTGCTCCCGAGCGGTTGTCCCGATTTGTACATTGCCCAAGCGGTGTCGGCATGCAGATCAAAAAGGGAAAGCTTCATGTTTTTTCTCCTTTAATACGCGGCTTTGATATGATTGATTTTGACGACCTTTGTTTTGTTGGTCTTTTCGTCGCGCACAAGCCACACCTCGATGACGTCCATACGGGGTTGCTTTTTGGTGGGGTGCTGCCAAAGATAATCCTTTGCGGCTTTGCGTGTCAGACGCTGCTTTTCGCTCCTAACAGCATTTCCGGGTGGGGGTGCAGTTTCCAAGGTCTCCTTGGTATAGGTGCGCGTCTTGACCTCAACAAAGGCGACCGTTGAAAAATTAGCGGCAATAATGTCGATCTCCATGTGTCCGGAGCGCCAATTTCGTTCTTTAACAGTATATCCGTGTAGGCGCAAATAGCGCACAGCCATTCGTTCGCCAAAATTTCCTATTTGTTTGGTTGTTTCACTTGTTTGCATCTTTATCTAAAAAACGAATAAATTGCTTGCGGTGAATGGGCGAAGGACCGTACGTGCGCAAGGCGTCCATATGCTGCTTTGTGCCATAGCCCTTATGCTTGGCAATGCCATATTGGGGATACTGTTCATCAAGTGTAATGCAATCGCGGTCACGGGCTACTTTTGCCAAGATAGATGCCGCCGCAATACTGGGGCTCTTGGCGTCCCCACCAATGACGGCACGTGCGGGAATCTCAAATCCTCTTGCAATGTTGCCGTCAATCAAAGCAAAGTCTGCTTTGACGGAAAGACCGTCGATTGCGCGACGCATAGCCAACAGATCGGCTTCCAAAATGTTAAGCTCATCAATTTCTTCAACGCTCGCAGATGCAATGCAGTAAGCAATTGCGTTCTCGCAAATGAGGTCGAAAAGCTTGTCGCGCTTTTTGGGAGTGAGCTTTTTGGAGTCATTTAAGCCCTCAAGCACGAGTCCGTCGGGAAGAATACAAGCAGCCGCAAATACGGGGCCGCAAAGAGGACCGCGACCTGCTTCGTCTATGCCGCAAACCAGCTCAAATCCTTCCTCGTGCAACTGATTTTCAATGCTGTAATCAAGCATGGAGCTCCTCCTTAGAGTAACGGTCGAGCGTGATACGACCGAGCTTGCAGGCACGGAACTCGTCAAGCAACATAATAGCGGTGCGCTCGGTGTTGATCTCACCGCCGCTGATCAAAAATCCGCGTTTTTTGCCGATTGTAAGGAAGAGATCGTAGTCCGAAAGTTCCTCATACTGTGCCATATCGCCAAGCTTGTATCTTTCACTCAGCATTTGGGGGTAAAGCAAACGCAAACGCTTGCAAAGAACCGTTGCAAGTGCCTCAATATCAAGAATGGAATCCTTGATAGCACCCGTCAATGCCAAATTTTCGCCAACGCGGCGTTCTTCAAACTTGGGCCAAAGAATACCGGGCATATCCAAAAGGTCAACACCGATCTTGGTGGGAACCCATTGCTTATCTACGGTAACGCCGGGGCGATCCTCAACCTTTGCCTTTTTATTGCCGCAAATGCGGTTGATCAGGGATGATTTGCCCACGTTGGGAACGCCCAATACCATTGCGCGCACACGGCGGCCTTGCATGCCTTTTTCCTCGTATCTGCGGAGCTTATCGGCAAGGATTTCCTTGATGGCACCTTCCATTTTGTTCAATCCTTCACCGGTTACACAGTCGGTAAGCAGGCATTTTGTGTTTTCGTTGGTATACCGCTTCATCCAAAGTGCGTTTTGATTGGGATCAGCCAGAGATGCTTTGTTGAGAAGAAGCAGCGTTGGCTTTCCTTCCGTCAGACGTTTGATTTCGGGATTGCGCGAAGAAAAGGGAATACGCGCATCGAGTATTTCAATGATAATATCTACGTTTTTAAGGTTTTCTGAGATCATACGGCGCGTTTTGGCCATGTGACCGGGAAACCATTGAATTTGTTCCGAAGGCATTAGAAGCACCTCGCTTTCAGTCAAAATTTAGAATGGAATCAGTTGAACAAGGTAAACGGTGCCACGCGCACAATAACCTTGCCCAAAACACAGCGCTCGTCCACAAACATAATGTCAGAGTCGCGGCTGTCGCGTGAGAAGTTGCGGTTGTCGCCAAGCACAAACAAATGTCCCTCGGGAACTGTTACCGTCATTTTGTCATTTTTGATGTCGTATTCCCAATTGGGGCGGTTGCTCAAGTATCGGTCGATGATAACGTCGGAAATGTTTTTCAGTGTTGCGTGTTCATCTTTATAGAGAACACCGTCAACAAAAATGGTTTTGTTTTGAAAATCGATCTCAACCGTTTGTCCCCCCGTTGCGATTACGCGCTTGACAAGCATTTTTTCAAGATTGGGTTCGGCATCGGTCAGGTGAAAAACGATCATATCGTCCTGCTGCGGCTTGTAGGCCAGACTATAAAGTACAAGATTTTCGCCTTCATAAAGTGTGTTTTCCATTGAGGCGCCTTCTACACGGCAAAGGCGGAAAACAAAGGTGAAAACCACAAGCAGAATTGCCAGCGCCCATACGAACATTTCAAGCATATCGAACAGAAATCCGCCGGATTCTTCCTTTTTGGTGGGAACAGATTGAAGCTCTGTCTCGTTGTTCATTACAAAAATCCTTTCTGAGGTTATTTTGTCAAGAGTTCCATCAAGCGGTAGCCATCTGCAACATAGTATCCCGTAGCGGTGGCGGTATCCTCGTCAAAGGTGGACACACCCTCTTTTTCCTTTGCGGAATCGTAGATCAGGAAAGGAACGGGATCGGATGTGTGCGTACGCATAAAAATGGGGGTGGGGTGATCGGGAAGTACCATTACGCGATAATCGTCGCCGCACTCATCAAGATAGGAAAGAACAGGCGCAAGAATCTCTGCATCGATCTTTTCAATGGCCAGCACCTTATTTTCAATTTCAGCTCTGTGGCCGCATTCGTCGGGAGCTTCTACGTGAATGTAAACGTAATCGCAACCGTCGGCAAACGCCTTGATTGCTGCATCTGCTTTGCCACGGTAGTTGGTGTGCACATTACCCGTAGCACCTTCCACGTCGATGGATTTCATGCCTGCGCAAATGCCAATACCCTTAATAAGGTCAACCGCAGAGATAACGGCGGCATCGAGCCCCCATTTTTCTTTGAAGTTGGGAAGTTGCGGCTTTTTGCCGGGACTCCAAAGCCACGCCGAGTTTGCGGGCTTGAGCCCGCGTGCGCGTCTTGCCTCGTTTACGGGATGATGGTTGAGAATATCGTAACTCTTGCGCATCAATTGATAAAATTCCGCGCCGCCGTTTTCACACGAGGGGAGATAATCCTTGATCTTTTTGCCAAGAATATCGTGAGGACGCATAAAGGGATATTTGTCGTCACCGTTTTTCCAAAGCAGGCAGTGACGGTAGCTCACACCTGTGTAAAAGTGGCGGTTCTCGTTGCCAAGCTCCGCTTCAAGTGCTTTGATCAGCTCATCTGCTTCAGCAGTGGTAATCTCATCGGCACTGTGGTCGAGAATGATCTTATCATCATAGTCGCCCTCGTTGGAGAGGGTCACCACGTTACAGCGGTAAGCCGTCTCGTCGGGCTTCATATCAAGCCCCATGCTCATTGCCTCAAGAGGAGAACGCCCCTTGGAGTAAACCTTGGGGTCAAACGAAAGGATTGCCATGTTTGCTGTGTCACTTTCAGGCACCATTCCAACGGGTACGTTGGAGACCGTGCCAACAAGCGATTTTTTGGCAAGCGCGTCCATGGTGGGCTTGTTTGCCGCTTGCATGGGCGTTTTGTTTGCGAGTTGTTCAATTTTTACATCCGCCATACCGTCGGGGATCAATACAAGATACTTCATGATGGAAAAAGTCCTTTCGCAAAAAAAATCATAATTATTATACCACAAAAAAAGAGCGAGTGCAATAACTTATATTATATTTTCTCAAAAATATTATATAAAAATCACCTTTTTGCGGTGGGATTTTCTATTTGGAATTGACAACACGCCGCTTGTGTGCTATAATGATGCTTACAAAAACAGTTACGCATGAGGAGTCAAAAATGAACGAACAACCCAAATCTCCCAAACAAGAATTGCAAAACATTCAAAAGCAAAATCAAAAAATGCGCAAAAAGCTGATCGTGGCGCTTGCGGCGATTCTTGGTGTTGTTGCCGTACTGACGGCGGTGCTTTTGATTGTAAAAGCGTGCCAAGAAAAGGATGAAAAGCCATTTGAATTGCCCGAGAGCTATTTTTATCCTACTTACCAAGGCGATATTTTTGAATATGAGGAATACCTCGATAAACGCCCCGACGTTATTCTTTACTGTGAAGATCCCGACGGGCTGGGACATACAACCGAGATCAACGACGACCCGAATAAGTCCTTTGCACCCGAGGTGCTTTTCCTGCGTGACTTTTTGGAGATCATGATGCATGCGGATATCGATGCCTATAACGCTTGTTTTAATGAGATCTACTACAAAAAGCACCAAAAGCAAGCCGCGTTCTCGCAACAAATGATCTACGAGGCAGAGATCCGCTTTGCCAACGAGGAGACTGCAACAAACGGCGAAAAGACGTCTACATACTATCTCTTTTACAAGCTTTACCAAAACGATGGCTCTTTGCGCCGCGACGTCGGCAGTGATGCCATCGTGCCCATGCGCGTTGTCCTGCGCACCGCCCCCGATGGAAAAATCTCCATTAGTGAGTGGCAAACAACAAGAACAAACTGATATGGTGGTAATATGAAATACGATAACGATTTTTGGAAAGCCGTAGATGTGCTCGTTTCATCGGGTAAAATTGTGATCGACAGACCAAAGGGCAGTACGCATCCGCGTTTTCCGAATATAAAATACGAGGTCGATTACGGCTACATAGAAAGCACAACTTCCATGGACGGCGGCGGTATTGATGTTTGGCTTGGCTCGTTAGCTGATAAAAAAATCAACGCCATCATTTGCACCGTTGACTTGATGAAGAAGGACTCAGAAATCAAGCTTCTTATCAGTTGTACCGAAGAAGAAATAGCTAACGTGTATGCGTTTCATAACGATAACGAGTTCATGAAAGGACTTTTGATTAAAAGAATAGGATAAAATTACACCGTTTTCTTCATTTGAAAACAGCGCAAACTTTTATCAAAACGATAAAAGGAGGCCGTTCTATGAAGAAAACGGTGTTATTATTTTTTGTCACGCTTGCGTTGTTATCCGCATCGGTTTTGGGGGCGTCTGCAGCTCCTGTGCGCTACCGTTGGTATTGCATGCACGTAAAGGAGCACAAGCAACCAAGTATTGGTGGTGAACTTGCGTTTATCGAAGAGCTTGGTGGCTATTATATCGACCGCAATCACACCGATGCAAGCGCCGCAGACAAGGTCGTTTATTTAACCTTTGATGCCGGCTACGAGAACGGAAACGTTGCAAAAATTTTAGACGTTTTGCGCGACGAAAACGTGCCTGCTGCGTTCTTCGTTTTGCAAAATTTAATTGTAAAAAATACAGATCTTGTAAAAAGAATGGTGAGTGAAGGCCACACGGTTTGCAACCACACTGCACGCCATAAAGATATGTCAAGCTATTCAAACGAAGCGTTTTTAGACGAACTGCAAACCCTTGAGACACTTTATCGGGAGCATATCAGCGGTGAAATGCCCAAATATTACCGTCCGCCCGAGGGCACGTTCAGCCGCGAAAACCTTGTTTGTGCTAATGAAAATGGCTATAAAACCATCTTTTGGAGCTTTGCATATCCCGATTGGGATAACAACAAGCAAATGAACCCCGAAAAAGCCAAGCAAATCATTTTAGATAACGTTCATAACGGCGAGGTCATGCTTTTGCATCCCACGTCAAGCACAAACGCGGCAATTTTAGGGGACGTTATTCGCGCACTCAAGGAGCAGGGCTATCGCTTTGGCACACTTGACGAGCTGACGGGAGCAAATGCAAATGAATAATTGCAAACGCTTGGGGTGTGTGCTGATAAGCTTTTTTGTCTTGCTTCGTTTGTTAATGCTATCTCCTTCCGCCGAGGTCAAGGTCTACCGCTCGGTTGCAACCGACAAAAAGCAGATCGCACTCACCTTTGACGATGGTCCGCACCCCTCGCTTACACCAAAAATTTTGCAAATTCTTGCAAAATACGGCGTTCCCGCAACCTTTTTTATGGTCGGGCAAAACGTGCTCAATTATCCCGATGCGGCGCGCGCGGTCATTGAGGCGGGGCATGAGGTTGGCAACCACACGTTCACGCATCCGCACTTGGCGAATCTGAATGAGCACGCCATAATGGAGGAGATCGGCAAATGTGAAGATGCTTTGGAGGAACTTTGCGAATACCGCCCGCATATTTTGCGCACGCCGCAGGGAGCACTGACACCAAGTCTTGAGAGATGCCTGCTTGAAGATGACTATATTCTTGTTTTATGGAGTCTTGACACGCGCGATTGGGATAACAAAAGCACCGCAAGTATTACACAAGCGGTGCTTGAAAGAGTGCGGGCAGGGGATATCATCCTGATGCACGATTATATTGGGCACAACAGTAAAACACCCGAAGCACTTGAAAAAATCATACCGATTTTACTTTCTCGCGGTTACGAGTTTGTCACCGTGAGCGAATTGCTCGGTGTAGGTTAAGAGAGTGTGAGAATACGGTCAGCAATCTCTTGCGCGTCCTCTTTGTTGTGTGTTACCAAAATGGCAGATGCACCACGCGAGTGGAGATACTCCTTGAGTTTTAATGCTAAATCGTGGCGTAAATCCTCGTCAAGCGCGGCAAACGGCTCGTCCAAGAGGAACAAGTCACCGCCAAATGCCAATGCACGCGCAAGCGACGCACGGCTCTTCATACCGCCCGAAAGCTCGCTAGGGTATTTGTCGGCAGCATCGGGGAGTCCTACAAGTGCAAGGCACTCCGCAACAGTTTTGATGGAATCCTCATCGGCTTTTTCCATTACCGCAAGCAGGTTTTCTTTTACGGTCAGCCAAGGGAAGAGTCGCGGCTCTTGAAAGACGTATGCGACCCTTTGTGCATTGTTTTCGATCTCACCATTTTGCACCTTGAGCGTTCCCGCAATAAGGCCCAAAAGTGTGGTTTTGCCGTATCCCGAGGGAGCCATCAGTGCAAGAATTTCACCTTTTTTCAATTCCAGGGAAAAGCTTTCAAGCACTGTTTTCTTGCCAAAAGCAAAGGTTAAATTCGTGATTTTCAGCATATCAAGCCACCTCCTTTTGTACTTTGGCTGCATCAAGCTTAGCAAAGAGGTAAGAAACCCCAAACTCAATAGCAAGACTCAAAAGAACGACTGTCAAGGTCCAGGCAAACATCTCGGCACTCATAATGTAAAGCTTTGCTTCACCGATCATCGTGCCAATGGTATTCTTTGGCATTGCAATGATCTCGGCGGCAACACCTGCCTTCCACGCAAGACCGATTGCAGTCTTGCAAGCCGAAAGAAAATAGGGCTTGACCGACGGCAAAATCAACACTCGCAATCGCTTAGCAAGCGAAAAACGGTACATTTTTGCCACCTCGCGCAGTTGTGGGTCGATATTATGGATACCTTCGTCAAGATTCGTCCAAACAATGGGGAGAACGATCAAAAAGGTAATAAAGGCAGGCACCTTTACTGGCCCGAGGAAGAGGAGCATTAAAATGATAAACGAAGCCACGGGAGTTGCCTTTATGACTGCCATAACAGGGTGAATCAACTCTCTGATAAAGCGTACCCTTGCGGTACAAGCCGCCAAAATGCAAGCACAGGCGATTGCACTGATCATGCCGCCAAAGATATTGACAAGTGAGTTGACGGTAGCCGTGTAAAATTCCTTTGTTTGTAAAAGCTCGGTCAGTGTTTCAAGAACAGATATGGGAGAAGGAAAGAGTAAGGGCTTTCCAAATTTGTGTGCGGCAAATGCCCACACACCCAACCAAAAGGCCGCAACCAAAAAGGTACGGCCTATTTTTTTTAGTGTTTTCATTCGTTTTTATTATTTTGCGTAGTAGAAGTTATCTGCCGGGAGCTTTCCGCCAATAGAAGCGGGAGCAATGCCGTTCAGAATTCCGAGATAAGTTTCCATAGCTGCCTTCATAGCGGTACCGTCAAGGAAGCATACGTTACAGTTGGGGAGTGCCTTCTTTGCAACACCTGCATTTGTAAAAATGCCGTTGTCAACAATCATCTGTGCGGCGCTGTCCAAATTGGTGGAAAGATATTCAATGGAGGCCTTGTATTCTTTGAGGAAGTTTTCAACTGCTTCGGGATATTGCTCAAGGAAAGCACGGCGTACAACAACGCAACCTTGTACCAGAGAATCCTTTTGGGATACCTTGTTCCATTCGGCCGTCAGGTCCATGGCATTGGTGATAACCGTACCGTTGTTAGCGCTCTTTGCTGCATTGATGGCAATGGTCACCATCGGCTCGGGGAGAACGGCGATTTCAACCGCACCTGCAGCAACGGCATCCTTCAGTGCTGCGGGCTGAGCATAGGTAGTGGAATCGATGGTAATATCCTTGCCAACCTCAAGTCCGTTTTGCTTGCAGAGATAGGTGAAAATAAAAGTGGGGTTTTGTGCGGGAACGTAGACAGTCTTGCCCTGCAGATCTGCAAAAGAGTTGACAGCTGCGTTTTGATTGGTCAAAAGGTAAAGACAACCAAGAGTGTTAACTGCGAGAACAACAACGCCACCCTCGGATTTGTTATAGATGTTTGCCGCCGCATTGGTAGGGAGAGCGGCAATATCGGCACTGCCGCTCAAGAGTGCGGAGGTGACCATAGAGGCATCGGTTTGCACCGAGAAGTTGTATTTTTCGGTGGTTGTGCCGGCTTTTGCATCGCTCATTAGCTTTGCCATACCAAAGCCGGTGGTACCGTTAAGGGTGTAAACATTGATGGTGGGAGTTTCTGTCTTGGGGTCTTCGTTCGTATCTTTGTTTGCAAAAAGATTGCAAGCCGTCATTGTGAAGAGAAGTACTGCAACAAGGCAGATGGAGAGTAAACGTGTTTTCATAGTGATAAAATCCTTTCTGTTGTTTGTATTTGATTATTGATAATCCTTTGTCATAGCGTCGGGAGCAAGCAAACGAATGGTGCGCCCGTTTTTTTCAATATATCCGTCGGCAATCAAGGTATCGAAAGCGCGATAGAGCGATGCACGGCCAATATCCAAAAGCTCGGAAAGCGAGGAAAGAGAAGCGTCCAGCTCAACGGTCTCCTTTTGAAAAGAGGAAAGATACAGGGCAAGTCGCCGCTCCGCAGAGCCCGCCGTTAAATATCGAATTTTTCGGTTGAGATAGCAAATTCTGCCCGACAGAAAGCCCAAGTAATTGTATAAAAAGGTTTTGTCTGTTTCAAGCAGCTCACGGATAGCTTCTTCGGTAAAAAAGAAAACGCGGCATTTCTTTTTGGCCTTGATGGAGCTGACGTAATTTTCATTTGTAAAAAGATTTGCAATGCCGAAAAGGTCGCCCGCTCCAAAGAATCGCAAAAGCGCGTTTTTGGAGTCATCTGCGGTGGTGGCTACCGCTTCACCCGAGAGGAAAACACCTGCTTTATGCGAGGTTACCTCTTGCGAGAGAATGATGTCACCGTCCTCAAAATCAACGGTGCGGCAGTTATGCCTTTCAAACACATCAATTGCGTGCGCAGAGTCGATGCCGCAAAAGATCGGGGAGTGAAAAAGTTTATCGGTTTCCTTCTTTGCTAAATTCATAAAACACCGCCTTTTGTATCGTATGAGACAATTATAGCACAATGTTAAAGATTTGTCAATAGGGAAACAAAAGAAATTTGAAATAAAAAGAAAATAAATCAGCATTCGATTTTGGAGAATTTCTATTCAATTTTTTCAAATACTCTTGACCGCGCGCGCAAGTTGGTGTATAATGAAAGTAATATAAAAATAAGGGGGAATAACGACTATGACTCTTGTGATTTTGGCGGCAGGAATGGGCTCTCGCTACGGCGGTCTTAAGCAGCTCGATCCAATGAACGATGCCGGCAATTTTATTATTGATTTTTCTATTTACGACGCTATCAAAGCAGGCTTCGATAAAGTCGTTTTTATCATCAAAGAAGAGAATCTTGCGCTTTTTCGCGAAACGATCGGTAACCGCATTG
>JAZORZ010000002.1:0-34674 GCA_045656885.1 Eubacteriales bacterium | reverse complement strand
AAGGCGTTTTTTTATTTCCCCTCAGCCGCCAAGCGGCCGACCCCTTCCCCCAGAGGAAGGTAACAAGGAAAATCATAAAAATTTATCATAGACGGAGGAATCACAGCATGAAGAAAACCCTGAACATGCCCAAGAGTGGCTTCCCCATGCGCGCCGGTCTGCCTATGCGCGAACCGGATATGCTCAAGCACTGGGAAGAACTGGATCTTTACAACGAACTGCTGAAGAAGAACGAGGGTAAGCCCCTGTTCTCTCTGCACGACGGCCCTCCCTTCTCCAACGGCAACATCCACATGGGCCACGCCCTGAATAAGTCCATCAAGGACTTCATCACCCGCAGCTACGCCATGCGCGGCTACTATACCCCCTACATCCCCGGCTGGGATAACCACGGTATGCCCATTGAGTCTGCCATCATTAAGCAAAACAAGCTCAACCGCAAGAGTATGTCCATTCCCGAATTCCGTAACGCTTGCCACAAGTTTGCACAGGACTTTGTGGATAAGCAAATGGAGCAATTCATTCGTCTTGGCATCGTTGCCGATTGGGAACGCCCCTATCTGACAATGAACAAATCCTTCGAAGCACGCGAAATCCGCGTATTTGGCGAAATGTATAAAAAGGGCTACATCTACAAGGGACTCAAGCCTGTTTATTGGTGCCCCAACGATGAGACCGCACTGGCTGAAGCAGAGATCGAGTATCAAACCGACCCCTGCACCTCTATCTATGTCAAGTTCCAAGTAAAGGATGATCAAGGCAAGCTTGCAGGTCTTTGCGATCTTTCCAAAACCTATTTCGTTATTTGGACAACCACCACATGGACTCTCCCCGGTAACCAGGCGATCGCTCTCAACCCCGAGGAAAGCTACGTTATCGTCAAAGCCGAAAATGGCGAGTGCTACATTGTAGCCGAGGCACTTTGCGGCAAGACCATGCTTGAGGGGGGCTTTGAGAGCTACGAGGTCCTCGACCGCCGCGCAGGTAAGGAATTTGAATATATGACCGCGCAACACCCCTTCCTTGACCGTGACAGTCTTGTAGTTGTTGCAGATTACGTCACCATGGAAAGCGGTACCGGTTGCGTACACACCGCAGGCGGCTTTGGTGCAGACGATAATATCACCTGCCGTCGCTATGGACTTCCTCCGCTCGTTCCCGTAGACGATAGAGGTTATCAAACCGAAGAGGCAGGCAAGTTTGCAGGCCTGCGTTATGACAAATCCAACGAGGCAATTCTTGCCGATATGAAGGAGACAGGTGCACTCTTCGCATCTGCCGAGATCGAGCACGAGTATCCTCACTGCTGGAGATGTAAGAATCCCATCATCTTCCGCGCAACACCTCAATGGTTCTGCTCGGTAGATGCCTTCAAGAATGAAGCCGTAGAAGCTTGCGAAGCCGTTGAGTGGTTGCCCGAGTGGGGCGGAGACCGCATTAAGCAAATGGTACGCGAGAGAGCAGACTGGTGCATCTCCCGTCAACGCCATTGGGGGTTGCCCATTCCCGTATTCTACTGCGACTGCTGCAAAAAGCCCATCTGCAACGATGAGACCATTGAGCGCGTAGCAACTCTGTTTGGTGAGCACGGCTCCAATATCTGGTACGAAAAGACGGCGGCAGAGCTGCTCCCCGAGGGCTTTGTATGCCCCGAGTGCGGCGGCAAGACCTTTACCCCCGAAACCGACACCCTTGACGGTTGGTTCGATTCCGGTTCCTCTCACTTTGCCGTAATGGAGAACAACCCCGAGCAACGTTGGCCCGCAGATATGTATCTTGAGGGTGCCGACCAATACAGAGGTTGGTTCCAATCCTCGCTCCTGACCGCAGTTGGCTCCACAGGCGTGGCACAAGCCCCCTACAAGACCGTTCTCACCCATGGTTGGGTAGTTGACGGCGAGGGCAAGGCAATGCACAAATCCTTGGGCAACGTAATCGTTCCCTCGGATATCGTTGCAAAGTACGGCTCCGACCTCGTTCGCCTGTGGGTAGCATCCTCCGACTATCGCGTTGACGTTCGCGTTTCCGACGTCATCTTCAAGCAGCTCTCCGATGCTTACCGCAAGATCCGTAACACCGTTCGTATTCTGATTGCAAACCTCAACGATTTCAATCCCGATACCGATGCAGTTGCATTTGACGATCTCTTTGAAATCGACCGTTGGGTCATTTCCGCAATGAACGATCTGACCAAGACCGTTAAGACCGCATACGATACCTACGAATTCCACGTAGCATATCACGCAATCAACAACTTCTGCACAACCGAGCTTTCCAAGCTTTACGTTGATATCACCAAGGATCGCGTTTACACCGGCAAGACCACAGGCGCTCCCCGTCGCAGCGCACAAACCGCTATGTACTTCGTTCTGTCGGGACTCGTTCGTCTGCTCGCTCCCATCATCTCCTTCACCGCAGAAGAGATGTGGCAGGCAATTCCTCACAAGGCAGAGGACAAGTGTGAGAGCGTATTCCTCAACGATATGCCCGCATATGACGAGGCACTTTGCTTTGCAGATATCGCCGAGAAGTGGAACAAGCTCTTCGAGCTCCGCGACGACGTTATGAAGGCGCTTGAAATTGCACGTGCCGAAAAACTCGTTGGTAAATCTCTTGAGGCAAAGATCACCGTTTACACCAAGGATGAAGAAGTGCTCGCACTCCTGAACTCCTTTGGCAATGAGCTCACCACCGTATTTATCGTTTCGGGTGTCAAGGTAGAATCTACCGCTGCTCCCGAGGCAGCTTACTGTGGCGAGGAAAGCCAACTCGCAGTGCTTGTAGAGCCCGCCGACGGCTGCAAGTGCGACCGTTGCTGGAGCTTCTCCACCGAGGGCGAGGACGATGGCGAGGGCGGATTCCTCTGTGCTCGTTGCCGCGAAATTTTGAAATAATTTTGACACAAAAGGGAAGGGACTCTTGCAAAAGAGCCCCTCCCCGTGCTATCTTTCCCTAAAAAAGAGAAAGGAGAAAAAACATGACCATTATCTTAATTGCCATCATCGTAGGGGTTATCGGGCTCGACCAGCTCACCAAGTGGTTGACGGTTGTCAATTTGGAGGAGTGGGAATCCTTCCCCCTGTGGCCCAATGTCTTTCATTTTACCTACGTCAAAAATACAGGCATGGCATTTGGAATGATGAAGGATCACCGCTGGGTGTTCATCGTCTTTTCCACCGTTGCCATTGTTGGCTTGTTGGTCTATCTGTTCCGCTTCCGTCCCGAAAGCCGTTGGATGCAGGTCTCTATGGCGCTCATCATCGGCGGTGGCATCGGGAACATGATCGATCGCCTGATTTTGGGATACGTTATTGACTTTTTAGACTTCACCCTCATCAATTTTGCTGTTTTCAACGTGGCAGACTCCTTTGTTTGCATTGGAGCAGGCATGATGATCTTGTATCTTGTAAAGGACCTCATAAAGGAAATTAAGCTCGAGCGCGCCAAAAAGGCAGAGGAAAAGAACAATGCCGACGTGGAATAACGAAACCGAGAGCAACCTTGTCGAAGCAGTCGCACAGGACACAGACAAGGGCACCCGTCTCGACCAATTTGTAGCCACGGCCGCAGACTTGACACGTTCCGCTGCCGCACGCCTGATCGAAGAGGGCGCAGTAACGGTAAACGGCAAAACGGTAGCGAAAAACTACAAGCTTAGCAAGGGTGATGTGGTAGAAATTACACTCCCCGAGCCCGAAGCCGCCGAGGCACTCCCCGAAAATATCCCCCTCGATATCATCTATGAGGATAACGATATTATCGTCATCAATAAGCCGGTCGGTATGGTCGTGCACCCTGCCGCAGGCAATCCCACGGGTACACTTGTCAATGCACTGCTGTATCATTGCGGCGCGTCTCTTTCGGGCGTTGG
Organism: Eubacteriales bacterium; assembly: GCA_045656885.1. Taxonomy (GTDB): domain Bacteria; phylum Bacillota; class Clostridia; order Oscillospirales; family CAG-272; genus UMGS1865. The sequence goes on along the minus strand of JAZORZ010000002.1, from coordinate 30,803 downwards.
CGGCGTTATCCGCCCCGGCATCGTACACCGCATCGATAAGGATACGAGCGGTCTTTTGGTTGTTGCCAAAAATGACGAAGCTCATCTTGCACTTTCCGCACAGCTCAAGGAGCATCAGGTCAGCCGCATCTACACCGCCATCGCGGTGGGGAACTTCCGCGAGGAGAGCGGTACCGTTGATGCACCTATCGGACGTCACCCCGTCGACCGCAAAAAAATGGCGGTTATTCATAACAGTGAATTGCGCTCACGCGATGCAGTTACGCATTGGTCGGTGCTTGCACGCGGCGAGGCAGACGGCAATTCCTTTACACTCGTCCGTTGTCAACTCGAAACAGGACGTACCCACCAAATTCGCGTGCACATGGCATCCGTCGGCCACCCCCTCCTGGGAGATGCCGTTTACGGTGGTGCAAATACGCGCTTTGAAGCCAAGCACCGCGCATCGATTGTAGGGCAATGCTTGCACGCAGGGGAGCTTCACCTCACCCATCCGCGCACAGGAGAGGAAATGCAATTTTTCGCTCCCATGCCGCAGAGTATGCAACACGTAGTGGATATTTTGTTCAAAAATGAGGAGAACTAAAATGAAAAAACTGCTTTTATTCGTTTTGTGCATAGCACTTTTGTTGTCCGCCACCTCGTGCGATTACGTCAGCAGCTACAAAGCGCTTATGTTTGTGCGTATGGAACGCGGCGACCACGCTACCATCAGCTTTTCAAGATTCGAAGGCACCTACGTTATAAAGCTAAAACTGAAGGATCAAGGCCAAGAGGGAAGCATTCAATGCACGGCATCGCTTGGAGAGGGCGAGATCAACGTTTACTACGATTCTATCGGTGTCAAAGAGTTTCTCTTCAACCTCAAAGGTGGCGAGAGCATTGACGAACGCCGCGGTTACTTTGAGAGCGGCAGAACCGTTTATATCATCGTCGAAACCGTTACCCCTGCAAAAGATGGGAAAATTTCTATCGATCTTCGCAAATGAATAAAAAGCACCGCAATTTGCGGTGCTTTTTTGTTGTGTTGAAGGATGCGCGCATCACACGTAAATGATAATTTTGTTGAGTTTTTTCTTTTTTAAGTATAGCTTTAATGGCAATCCAATCTTTACTTCCAAAGCATTGTGAGGGCATATGGTAACGCATCTTAAGCATCTAATGCAGTCCGCGTTTGTAACGCCTGTGTGCATTGCGTTGCAAGAGCAATTTTTGCCACAAAGATTACAAGCGGTGCAATTTGCGTTTTTCTTTATCGTTAGTCCAATTCGGCTTCTCAACTTTGGAAAAATATCAGCCAACAGATTTTTATATAATTTGGGAAGCTTTACGCCGGATGGATTTTTGATTTTTTCAATGACGGTATTCAATTTTGAGTAGTCACAAAAGGTAGTGTCATTGTCAATATAAGAGTGCTTGGTAGGAACATACGCGGCTGCTACAATGTTATGAGGATGGTTTTTTTGAATTTCATATATCACATTTCCACAACACATTTTCCCGTATGTAGCAATGACAGTCAAATATGAGACCTTGATCTTTTCCAAAAATGAATTTACAATCTCGGGAATGTTTTGGCAGTATACAGGGAATACAAGAACAAGATTTTGATAAGAATTTGCACAATCTGCTTCAATATTCAAAAGGGGATATTCCAACGCATCTGCAAAATAGGTTGCCACAGCTTTACTCTCTCCGGTGCTTGAATAAAAAACGACAGCATTCATTGTATAAAATACTCCCTCATAATCGCACATTCGGGTATTTCTTCAAGCGAAAAGCCAAGAGCGTTTTTCATTTCCGCAATGGCTTCCTCACGCGATAAATTTTTGTTTTGACTGGCAATCGCAATTTCAAGTGCACTGAATGGTATCATAGAACTTCTCATATGATAAAATCTTGCAAATTGAGAATGCTCCTTGCATTTTTCTATTTTACAGCTGGTATGGAGTCCCTTGTTGCTTTCCTCGGGCGCAACCCAACCGCATTCGCGGATGATCGTATCTTTTATCTTGTTCCAGTTATAAGCACCACCGCAAATCTCATCAAAATCAACTTGTATGAATGCGGGAATGTTTCCCGACCAAGAGGATGTGCGAATTGCTTTTTTTAATGGATTTAAGATGCTGGGGACCTCCTTAATTGCCTCGCACATATTATGCACAAGCTCATTAGAATAACCCGCCATGTTTTTAATATTGCTATCTCCAAACGCGAGCTGCTTCATTGTGGCAAGTGTTTGAAATTGTCCTTTTTTGAGGGGAGGGTGAAGCGTTAAAATTCTCCCCACATTCAAAAGCGTTCCCAACATTTTGTTTTCGGCAAAGGAATAGGCGATTTTAGGCGCCATATGGTTAAAATATAAACCAAGTAGTTGTGCAGGTTCGTTTCCGGCAACAAAGTAGGGAACCTTGTTTACTACAAGCTCAGGATAAAAAAGAACGTATGCAAGGGATGGACAAGCGCAGGTGTTCTCGCTTAAGGAATGCAGCTTTTTGTAGATTTTTCGCAAATCATTATTTGCAATTTTTCTACTGATAAACTCTACCGAATCTAAGTTCTTTTTTGCGTTTTCAATACTCGTTCTTGCACATTCCGACATATAAGGGATTTCCCAAGTAAGCGCCAGCACGCGAAGATTTAATATCTTTGAGAGGTAATAAAGCAGGTATGTGGAATCCTTGCCACCTGTGTAAAATACGGCTATATCAAACCGTGATTTTTTTGCTTTTGGAAAAGTATTCATAACAGGAACTACGCTTTTGAGGTTTTTGGTTTGACTCGCCGATTGACAGATTGGGCACTTTCCATCAGTATCAAATTCAATTCCCGGAATGATAAAATCATTTGCGGCACAAGTTTTGCAAAATTTTGCTTCCTCTAAAGACAGGGGGATTTTTCTTTTATGCGTAACCTCAACAACCTGTACTCCCATAAGAGAGCCCAAGGTATCCATCTCTGCTTGTGTGAGTGTGCAAGGCAATTTTGAAACAATCTGGGTTTGACGATTTGAAAGCTTGATGCTGTTTTTGAACAGATTCGGTTGATTTCGCAAGCCATAATATTGCAACGTGCTTCCCTCAAGCTTCCATCTGCTTTGTATATCGTACATTATTTTCTCCAAGTTATTCGATATATTTTTTCAAGATAGGTTCTTTTTATCAATCAACCATCTGTTTATAAATTTCATTTTTTGCCACGCCTCTATCGCGCGCAACCTGCTTGATGGCATCCATTTTTGCCATGCCGCCATCGATGTAGTGCTGAACGTGAGAGGGAACGTCCATCGCATCCCAAAAGCTTGAGGTGACGGCATTCTTTGCACCCTCAACCACAAGCACGTATTCACCGCGTGGGCTTTGCTCCTTGTAGTGGGCAACCGCCTCGGCAAGTGTGAGGCGCAAAATCTCCTCGTGCGCTTTGGTCAATTCGCGACAAATGGCAATGCGACGGTCCGCACCAAAGGCGCGTGTCAGGTCGTCAAGCGTTGCTTCCAATTTGTGGGGTGCTTCGTGAAAGAGCATGGTTCTCGTCTCATTCGCAAGAGCAGAAAGATGCGCACGACGTTCTGCCTTGTTGACTGAAAGAAATCCCTCAAAGGTAAATCTGCCTGTCGGGAGTCCCGAAAGGGTAAGGGCCACAATCGATGCCACAGGGCCGGGAACCGAGGTCACGGGAATACCGCGCTCGGCACACAGAGCCACCATATCCTCGCCGGGGTCACTGATGGCAGGCGTGCCCGCATCGGTGATGAGCGCACAGCTCTCACCGCCCTCAAGGCGCGCCGCAATTTGCTCACCACGCTCGCGCTTGTTGTGCTCAAAATAGGAGACCATCGGCTTGGAAATACCCAAATGCGTGAGCAGTCGCATCGAGTTGCGCGTATCCTCAGCGGCAATAAAATCCACCTCGGAGAGCACCTTGATGGCTCTTTCGGAAAGATCAGCAAGGTTTCCAATCGGTGTGGCAACCAGATAAAGCGTGCCAGAGAGCACGCGATTTTTTTCTTTTGCACGGTCTTCAATCTGTTTAATGGAGCTCATAGAGTGTCCTTTCTTATTGGGAAATCATTTTAATTGGAATCTCCAAACCATTCTTTATGCATTTCTGCAAGAAATTCTTTTGTAATGGGGTAGCCCGTATATTTGCCAATGACCGAGTCAACAAAGCAATAGGGGCAAAGGGCAGTTCCCTTGGTATCTTTTATCCATTCTTTAATTTCTGTGGGAGAAAAAATTTCAAGGCAATAAAAGCAACCGCAAAGAGAATCTTTCATCAGTTCTTCTTTATTGTTTTCGCTATAAGTATGCGCCGCGCGGACAGAGTACTTCATTTTTTCTCCTTTTATAAATTTACTTTGATATTGTTAGGAGCAGGCGGACGACCTAATGGAAGGCGGCGAGCCGCCACGAGATTGCAAGCAATCTCTTCGCCCGTACTTTAAAAAACAAACAAAACGGAGGGGATGGCGCCCTCGACATCCCGTTCTCACGCATGACAACTTTCTTAGCGAGCAGGGTCTCGGTGGGTCTCGCTGCGGCTCGGTCACACTCGCGTTCTGACAGTCCACCGGACTGTCATTCATTTCGCTCGTGCCGCTTCGCCACCTGGGAGCTTGCGACAGCAAAAGCGAGCGGTGCGCTCGCGTCGACTGTCTATTTGCACGCTAACAACATTATTGGGTTATTTGTTGTACGAAAGTTTTTTGGGGGGTGTGGGGGAACTTTTTTCAAAAAGTTCCCCCGAACCCGCGTCTCTCTTATTTTACCACAAATCCCCCTCATTTGCAACCCCTTGGCGCAATTTTCTCATCGCGCGCATACACTGTAACAGAATGAGAACAGGGGAGGATATTATGGCAATTAAGATATACATCGACCAGGGGCACAATCCCGAAAACCCGAACGCAGGAGCGGTGGGGAACGGACTGCGCGAGCAGGACATCACCTATCGCGTGGGGCAAGAGCTTGCCACGCTTTTGCGAGCAGATCCCGATTACGAGGTGCGCCTTTCGCGTCCCACACCCACATCATCGCTAGGTTCGAGCAATTCCACAAGCTTGCGCGCGCGCGTGGAGGATGCCAATGCGTGGGGCGCGGATTATTTCATCAGCATTCACACCAACGCCTCGTCAAATTCTGCCGCAAGCGGCACCGAGGCGTTTGCCTATTCCGAGCCATCGCGTGCCTTTTCACTTGGCGAGGATATTGTAGAGGGCATTACCAACGTCACGGGTCTGCGCGACCGCGGAATGAAGGTGCGCCCGGGGCTTTACGTGCTCCGTCGTACGGCAATGCCTGCGGTTCTTGTCGAGCTCGGCTTCATTTCCAACCCCGGCGATGCCGCACTGATGAATGAAAATCCCGGTCTTTTTGCGCGCGGAATTTATCAGGGAATCGAGAACTATTTTTCTTCCTAATTTTTCTTTCCAACGACAAAAAACGACTTGACAAAAAGCCGTTTTTTTGGTAAAATAGAGGAGAAAAACAAAAGAACGGAGATTATATGAATCAACATAAAATAAGGGTACTTTCTTATCTTTTGGCTTTGGTGCTTTGTGCCACCTTAATGAGTGCTTGCATTCATCCCGAGGAGGGCGATTATCCCACCACGCCTGTTGAAACCACAGGCACGGGACAGCAATTCACCACGCCCGAAGAAAGCACCCCTGAACAGACAACACCCGATGGCACCATGCCCGAGCAGACAACACCCGACGTCACCTCTCCCGATGTGACCACCACCGAAAACACAACTCCCGCCGAAACAACGACAGAGAATACCACGCCTGTGGAAACAACCACTCCTGAGGTGACAACGCCCCCCGAGACAACACCTGTAGAGACCACGACCGAACAGCCCGACACACCGCCCGAGCCCGACGATAAGATCAAGATCTACATCGACCAAGGCCACAATCCCTTCTCGCCCACGCACCCACCGTCATGGAATACGGGCGCATCCAACGAGAAGCTCGGACTTTACGAGCAGGACCTGACCTACGAGATCGGTATGCTCCTTTATGATCTACTTATGCAGGACGACCGCTTTGAGGTTCGTCTCTCGCGCCCCACTGCCGACACGATCTTGGGCACAGATAACGATTCTGCGCTCGATTTTCGCGTCAATGATGCAGCCGCGTGGGGAGCAGATTATTTCATCAGCTTGCACACCAACGCCTTTGATGATCCTTCTGTTGACGGCATCGAGGTTTATACCGCTACCGCCGAGGGAGAGGGGTATGAGCTTGGCAAAAAGCTTTTGAGCGGACTCCTCGCATCTACCGAGCTGGATAGCCGCGGTATGAAAAACGGTGCTCATTTGCGCGTTCTCAAAAATGCCACCATGCCCGCCGTGCTTGTGGAAATGGGATTTATCAGTAGCACAAAGGATGCCACCTTGCTCGATACCTCGCCCGAACTTTTCGCACAAGGTGTGTTTGACGGTATTCAAGCTTATTTCGATTCCCTCGAAACAGAAACCCCCGAAGAATAATAAAAAAGAGCAAACACAACCGTGTTTGCTCTTTTGTTTTTATTGCTCGTCGTCCAGCTTGAGTACTGCCATAAATGCCTCGGGAGAGACTTGAACAGAGCCGAGCTGACGCATCTTCTTTTTACCTTCCTTTTGCTTTTCCAAAAGCTTTTTCTTACGGGTAATGTCACCGCCGTAGCACTTGGCAAGCACGTCCTTACGCATTGCCTTAACTGTTTCGCGGGCGATGATCTTTGTACCGATAGCCGCTTGAATCGGTACCTCAAACAGTTGGCGCGGAATGTTCTCCTTAAGCTTTTCTGCAAGCTTGCGCGCACGTCCGTATGCCTTCTCCTCATGTACGATAAAGGAAAGCGCATCTACTTGCTCGCCGTTGAGCAAGAAGTCAAGCTTGACAAGCTTACTCGGCTCATAACCAAGCAGCTCATAGTCAAGAGACGCATAACCGCGAGAACGGCTCTTGAGCGCGTCAAAAAAGTCGTAAATAATCTCGTTGAGCGGCAGATTGTAGTGTAGCTCAACGCGCGTGGGATCGAGATATTTCATATCAATGAATATACCGCGGCGGTTTTGGCAAAGCTCCATCAAACCACCAACATAGTCAACGGGCGTAATGATGTTTGCCTTAACGAGCGGCTCGTAAGCCACCTCAATGTTATCGGGGGTGGGGAAGTTCGTGGGGTTATCAATGCGAACAACGTCGCCCCCCTTGAGCTTAATCTCATAAATAACGCTGGGAGCAGTGGTGATGAGATCGAGATTGAACTCGCGCTCAAGTCGTTCTTCAATGATCTCCATATGGAGCAGTCCCAAAAATCCGCAACGGAAGCCAAAGCCGAGCGCGATAGATGTCTCGGGCTCAAAAATGAGCGCGGCATCGTTGAGCTGCAGCTTTTCAAGCGCATCGCGAAGGTCACCGTAGCGCGCACCGTCTGCGGGATAAATACCGGCATAAACCATTGGTTGTACTGCCTTAAAGCCGGGCAAGGGTTCGCTTGTGGGAGTTGCCGCCAAGGTAACGGTATCACCAACGCGCGTGTCGCTGACACTCTTAATGGATGCAGTAAAGTAACCAACCTCACCCGCCGAGAGTCGCTCACACTTATTGAGTCCAAAGGGCTCCATTGTGCCAACCTCAACAATATCAAAAACAGCGCCCGTGCTCATCAAGCGGATCTTGTCGCCTGCGGCAATTGATCCGTCAACCACGCGAATGTTGACCACAACGCCGAGGTAACTGTCATAATAGGAGTCAAAAATGAGTGCCTTGAGCGGTGCGTTCTCATCACCCTCGGGCGAAGGAATGTCTCGCACAACGGCTTCAAGAACGTCCTCAATGTTCAGACCTGTCTTGGCGGATACGGCAGGGCAGCCCTCTGCGGGAATGCCAATGACGTCCTCGATTTCAGCGCGGCACTTGTCCACGTCTGCCGAGGGCAGGTCTATCTTGTTGATAACGGGAATGATCTCAAGGTCGGCATCTACTGCAAGATAGGCATTTGCAAGCGTTTGCGCTTCAATGCCTTGTGTTGCGTCTACAACGAGAAGGGCACCGTCGCAAGCGTTGAGCGAGCGGGAGACCTCGTAGTTAAAGTCGACGTGGCCGGGGGTATCGATGAGGTTAAAGGTGTACGCCTCGCCGTCCTTTGCATTGTATATCAACTTTACGGCGCGAGCTTTGATGGTGATACCGCGCTCGCGCTCCAGATCCATATTGTCAAGGATCTGCTCTTCCATATCGCGCTTTGCAACCGTTTGGGTGTGCTCCAAAATGCGGTCTGCCAAGGTCGATTTGCCGTGGTCGATGTGTGCAATGATGGAAAAATTGCGAATATGATTTTGACGTTCGGATTTTTGCACGTTTGTATCCAATCCTTTCAAAAAAATCGGGAACTTTTATCTTAACCAAACTATTATACCATAAATTAAGCACGATGTCAAGAAAAAGGGCGGAGAAACCGATATTTTTTCTCTCTCGAAATTTATCAAATATGTCTCTCTTTTTATGCAATATTTTTCCCTTCAAAAGCAATATAAGGGTTGTATATAGCAATATTTGTCGCATAAAAAGCAAAAAGTATCTTGACAGAGCAACAAAAGTACTATATACTATAAGTACAGTTATTATAAGCGGAAGTCCGCGTATTGACCGAAAGGAACAAGCTATGAAAAAAATGAGAGCTGCCGTAGTTGGTTACGGCGGTATGGGCGGCTGGCACGTTGAGCATCTTCTTAAGAGTGACGTTTGCGAGCTTGCCGGTGTTTATGACATCAAACCCGAAAGAAATGCACTTGCCGAAAGCCGCGGTATTTATGCATACCCGACCTATCAGGCATTGCTTGATGATAAGAGCGTTGAGCTCATTACCGTGGCTATCCCCAACGATGACCACGAGGGCGTTGTTGTTGCCGCACTCAATGCAGGCAAAAACGTCATTTGCGAAAAGCCCGTAGCCCTCTCCCTCGAGGCGCTTGAAAATATGATTGCCGCTGCAGAGAAAAACGGCGTACGCTTCTCGGTTCACCAAAACCGCCGTTGGGACGTTGACTATCTCGCAATGCAAAAAATTCACGATTCGGGCGAGATCGGCAACGTTTTCAACATCGAATCCCGTATTCACGGCAGCCGTGGCATTCCCTCCGACTGGAGAGGTGAAAAGGAGCACGGCGGCGGTATGATTTACGACTGGGGCATTCACCTGATCGACCAAGTGATGATGGTTTACAACTGGGCACCCATCAAGAGTGTATACTGCGTTTGCGATAACATTACCAATAAAGAAGTTGACGACGGCTTCAAGCTCCAACTCTATTTTGAGAACGGCAAGCAGGCACACATCGAGGTTGGAACCTACAACTTCATTCCCATGCCTCGCTTCTATATGAGAGCAGAGAAGGGAACCGCATTCCTTTCCGATTGGCGTGAGGAGACCAAGGTTGTTAAGTGCAAGTATTGGCACGAGAACGATGTTCTCCCCGTAAAGACCGCCGCAGGTCTTACCAAGACCATGGCACCGCGTAACGAGATCACTACCGATACCTATACCGTTGCCCGTCCCGCATCCGACGTGCACGATTATTACCGTCACTTCGTCAACGCCATCCGTACCGGATGCGAACAGGACGTAACCTGGGATCAAATGCGCACAGACCTCAAAATCATCTTCGCTGCCTTCCGCTCTGCCGAGCTGGGAGTTCCGGTTGCGTTAGATTAATTTTTTAAGAGATTGCAGGGGAAACTTTTTGAAAAAAGTTCCCCCTGCACCCCCTTCAAAAACTTTCTAACACAAAAGCAGAAGGGAACTCCTTACTTTACGGATAGACAGTACATTTGCTTTTATTTGGAGAATTCAATATGTTTGATAATGTTTCTCAAGGACTTTTTACCACAGGATCAATAGGATATTTGATTGTTGTTCCTGTTCTTCGCTCGTTAGCTACCTTGTTTATGGTGATTTCTACATATAAGCTCTTAAAAGCAAGAAGGGATAACCATAAATTTTTATGGCTGTTTGTAATCTGTTTTTGGCCTATTATAGCAAGAATTGCATTTGAAATTTACCGTCGTTTGATAAACAAGAAAGAAATTGACAAACCCAAAGGCAGTAATGCTTTTCTGGTAGTTTCCATTGTTGCATTTGCTCTTTCAATTATTCTAATTGTGATATCGATTGTATCTATTGGAGCAGGATACATAAAAAGCGAAATTGACGGAGAGCCCCTTGCAACCTTTTACGATGTTCACGGAAACGAATATGACGACTTATATGATGTTCCGCTATACGATAAGCAAGGGAACAGATACACACACCAAAGCGCTTGGTTTACAACAGGTTCCTATATAGATCAAAACGGAAAATCTTATGATGGTGACTATTGCTATTTGAGCGAAGATGGTTATTTTTATTTCGATGAAAAAGAAGAATTAAAACCCTATAATGATTCCTATGATTATTATACCGATGGTGAAACGATTTATTATTATTTGTTTGATCGTGTGTATTGGGAAGCTGACGGTACAATCCATCAGAGAAAATATCATCTAAAATTATTTGACTTTGATTAAGGAAATTTAGTAATAACAAAGGGATAGCGTACTTGCTATCCCTTTATTGTATCTTGTAGGGGACTGGCGTCCTCGGCGTCCCGAAAAAATAATGGATGATAACCGCATACAAAAGCGGGCGACCACTGGTCGCCCCTACGGTGAATATTAAAATTTCTTGTAGGGACCGGCGTCCCCGACGGTCCGCTACACAGGCAAACAATTTTTGTAGGGGGCGACGTCCTCGGCGTCCCGCAAATAAACAAATCTTCGTGCACAAAAAATCAACCGGTAGGGGAGGGGCAATTTTTGCGAAGCAAATTTGCCACGAAGCGAAGCGGAGTTTGCTTGCATCCTCCCGAAAACGAGCGATTATCGCAAACAAAAAACGGGTGACACACACTTCGCCCGAAAAACAAACGCTTATCGCCTACAAAGGCGGGCGAACAAAGTTCGCCCCTACGAATATAAAAAAACACATTGTAGGGGCGACCATCGGTCGCCCGTTTTTCATTTTGCTAACTTCCATAAAGGCGGGACGCCGAGGACGTCGTCCCCTACAATGTAACACATAAACCTTGTAGGGACCGGCGTCCTCGACAGTCCGTTTTATTATTCCCAACAACTCTCTTAGAAATCAGGGTCTCGGTGGCCCCTGATTTCTTGCGACAGCAAAAGCGAGGTTTACCCTCGCGCCGCCCGTCTATCCGCACACTAACAATTTTATTTCGTTATTTGTTGTTAGAGCGCTTTTTGGAAGGGGTGTGGGGGAACCCTTTTTCTCGAAAAAGGTTCCCCCACAATCATTCTATTTACTTAATTTCGCCCAAGTAATACTTTTTCTTACCGCGGCGGACGACGACATACTTGCCGCCAAGAGCCACATCGGCATTGATTTCGAGATTCATATCGGTAATCGGCTCACCGTTGAGGGTGAGAGACTTGTTGGAAATGAACTCACGCGCCTCACGCTTGGAGGAGCAGATGCCCGCGCCAACGAGAACGTCCATAACGGGACCGCCTGCGGTCTCGAAATGGGGAACGTCCTTAAGACCGGAGAGAAGGTCTTGCATCGGGATCTCCTTGATGTTGCCTGCAAAGAGCTGTTCGCTGATCTTAACGGCAGATTCATAAGCACCTTCACCGTGCAGGTCGCGCAAAATCTCTTCAGCAAGCTTCTTTTGTGCAATACGACGCTCGGGAGCGGCATTGTGTTCTGCCTCGATCGCCTCGATCTCCTCGCGAGAGAGGAAGGTCAGGCGCTTGAGGTACTCAATTACCATGCTATCCTCGGAGTTGAGCAGGAATTGGTAGAGCTGATAAGAGCTTGTCTTGTTCTTGTCGAGCCAAACTGCGTTGCCCTCACTCTTACCAAACTTGTTGCCGTGAGAGTCGGTAACAAGAGGCATGGTCATAGCAAATACTTCATCACCTGTGGTCTTGCGGATCAGCTCAATACCGGTGGTGATGTTGCCCCATTGGTCAGAGCCCGCTACCTGCAGATCTACGCCGCGCGTTTCGTGCAGATACTTGAAGTCCAGACCTTGAATGAGCATATAAGAGAACTCCGCGTAGGAGATACCGCTTTCCATTTGACGGCGAATGAGGTCCTTGCTCAGCATGTAACCAACGTTGATGTACTTACCGTAGTCACGGAAGAAATCGATGATGGTCAGATCCTTTACCCAATCGTAGTTGTTAACGACCTCGTAGGGGAAGATTTTTTGCAGTTGTGTTTTGAGGCATTCGTAGTTGTGAATAACCTCGTCGCGGTCGGAGAGCTTGCGCTCAACAGTTCCGCGGGGGTCGCCAATGAGGGCGGTCGCCATGCCAACAAGCAAGAGGGGAGTGTGACCTGCTGCCGCCAGACGGCGAGTAATCAAGAAAGAGGAGTAGTGACCCAGGTGCAAGCTGTCAGCCGTGGGGTCGGTACCAATATAAAAGGTCATGCCACCACGGTTGAGCTTTTCAACGAGCTCAGGGCTGGAAATATCCTGAATCAAGCCTCTCCATTTAAGGTCTTCATAAAGTGTCATTTGAGTTTCCTCCGTGTAGTAAACAATTTAACTGATATATTATACCATATAATTTATATTTCGTCAACTGTAAAATCAAAAAATCAAATCTTTTTCCCATCTTTTTGCAAAAAAGCGGTAAAAAATTGAAAAAATTGCAAAAAAAATTTGCAAAAACACTTGCAAAATGCAAAACCTTATGGTATAATACTCGTGTTGCGCTGTGGCGCAAGAAATTTAGGATGGTCCGCTGCATGCTCGCATGAACGTCCGGTATATTATAGGAGGGCTCAAAAATGAATTTGGTTGAGGCTTTTACAAACGAGCAATTGAAACAGGAACTCCCCGTGATTCGCATCGGTGACACCATCCGTGTTCACAACAGAATCAAAGAGGGTAACAGACAGAGAATCCAGATGTTTGAAGGCACCGTAATCGCAAAGCACGGCGGCGGCATCTCCGAGACCTTTACCGTAAGACGTGTTTCTTATGGCGTAGGCGTAGAGAAGACCTTCCCCATTCATTCTCCCAATGTTGAAAAGGTTGACATTATCCGCGTTGGTAAGGTAAGACGTGCAAAGCTGTACTACCTCCGTGACCGCGTTGGTAAGGCATCCAAGGTTAAGGAACAGATCTAATCTTTCCCAAACAGATAAAAACCATTCCCAAGTGGGAATGGTTTTTATTTTCTCAAAGCAAATTATAATTTTGCAAGACGCTCTGTAATAGCGGCATAGCGAGGGGCGTCTTTTGCGGGGGCAAAGACACTTTCGGGGTTGGTGAGGTGTCGCCAATACGCATGCCCGAGTGTTTCTGCTTGGCTTTTGAAAATGTTGCATTGAGCGACCTTGATTGTGTTAACGAGCAGGGAAGTGTGCTCGGTTTTGGAAAAGCTTTGCAATGCTTCCAGATGTGCAGCCATTTGTTCCAGCTCGTCAAGTGCTCGCTCAATTTCTCCAACTTTTGTACTTTGTGCCGCCATATAGAAGCTGAACGTTGCCAAACGGTCGTTATAAAATCCAAAATCCTTATCCGAAAAGATAATACAAACAATATCGTAGAGCATCTTCCACATGGTGTGCTTTTGTTCGGGTGTATATTTCGCCTCGGGGCAATCGAGGAGATACTTCATATATAGATGCATATCGTCGCACACCTTCCAAAAATAGTTTTGGCAGTGCAATACAAGATCGTTACCCTCAAGCACGTGCAGGTGCAGATCTGTGTGTTGAGGCATCATATCGGCATACTGCCGTGCGACCTTTCGATCACCGGCGCGCAGGTGGGTAAAGCAAAGGCAGCTAATGGCACCCATTCTGTAATTGGTGTTTCCCGATTTTAACAGTTGTTCACCGATCGAAACGATTTCGTCAAAATTTTCTCTGTCCGATGCATTTCGCAAAACCCACATCAAGCGGTAACGTACCGTTTCATCGTTGGGGTATTTCTTTTGCATGGCGCGGCAGAGCTGCAACCTCTCCTCGGTTTTTCCTTGATTGAAAAGGGCACTTTCCTCTGCCAAGAATTTTTCAATTTCCGCCTGTTTTTTGCTTTTTGCAAGATCAATTTCCAAAAGAACATCGGCACTGACCTCAAAAATGTTAGCAAGGACGGGCAAATGCGAAATATCGGGAGCGGTCTTGTCGCACTCCCATTGAGAGATGGCGTTGGTAGAAAGCCCCAAAAGCTCGGCAAGCTGTTCTTGTGTGATGCCCCTGTCGCGGCGAAGTTTTTTGATTGTAGTTCCAATAGACATAACATATCCTCCTTGTGTAGTGATGCAAAAGCGCTTTTGTACTCTCATTATACACGTGAGGAAAAAACTTTTACACCAAGCATTTTACAAGTTTTATTCAACTGTCACTTTAATTTTTACAGTAACAGTTTATCACAAACGCATAAAAAAGTCAATGATTTTTACAGAAAGGAGCTCAAATGTCCTACCCATTGCAATTTCTTGTTGTTTTCATCATGTCGCTGCTTGGTTGCACCAAGGTGACTTTGCAGGGGCGCGCGAGCCGAAAATTTTTTCAAAACGGAGCAGATAGCGTGCTTTTTCATACAATGCTATTTCTCTTTGTCGCTCTCACGCTCGTTGTCATTTTCCCAACGGCACTCCTGACTTGGCAGGGCTTTTGGCTCTCCATTTTGTGTGCGCTGTTTACATTCTTCTATCAAGTGTTCTACGCGCAGGCGCTCAAAGAGGGTCCTGTTTCGCTCACCGTCCTCATTTGCAATTTCAGCACCTTTTTTGTGGTGCTTTATAGCACAATCGCCTTTGGCGAGACCTTGTATCTCTCCCACATTGGGGGAATGCTCCTCTTGATCCTTTCCATGATTTTGAATGTGGAGCAAGAAGAAAAAGAAAAGGGAAGACGCTGGCTTTTCTTTACCCTTGCCGCAATGGTGAGCACTGCGGTGGGAACGAGCATCATCAAACTTTTTGGCAAAACCGAAGCCGCCGAGGTCGCGGGCTCCGACATCACCTTTTTGGCGCTCTCTTACGTAGCCGCGGCGGTGTTCGCATTTGGATATTACATCGTGAACCGCTACACAGGCAAAAAAGAGAAGCACACCTTTGCATTTTCTTGGAAAGTACTCGCATACGCAATCGGAATTGGCGTTTTTCTTGGCGTGTTCCAAAAATTCTACGCTCTCGGCATGCAACATCTTGATGCCGCCTTTATGATGCCCACCTGGGCAGGCATGCAAACGCTTGGCATGACCACCATTGGTATTTTCGCCTTTGGCGATAAGCTCAGCCAACGACAAAAATGGAGCATCGTCTGCGGACTTGCCTGCATCATTTTGATGAATTTGCGCCTATATCCCTTGTTCTAAACAAAACTTGACAAACCCCAAAAAGCGTGCTATAATAAATCCATAATCCGTTTCAAATCAAGAAAAGGAGAAAAACCATGAGAAAAGTAACTGTTAAATTCAATTTCAGCAGCATTATCTGGGGCATCATTTTGGTGGCGGCAGGCGTCATTTTTGCGCTCAATGCGCTCAATATCACCAACATTGATATCTTCTTCAAGGGCTGGTGGACTCTCTTTATCATCATTCCGTGCACTGTCAGTCTAGTCACCGACTGGGATCTCGATAACATCGCGGGCAACCTTTTTGGCATTGTCCTTGGTGTGTTCTTGCTCTTGTGTGCAAGAGATGTTTTGGATTATTCCATGATTTGGAAACTTCTTCTCCCTGCATTCATCGTTATTCTCGGTCTCAAAATGCTCTTCAAGGGTATCTTTGGTCGCATAATTGGTGATTTGTTTGACAACGATGAAGAAGAGGAAGAAGAGGATGATGACAGTGACGGCTTCGATACCTCAAACGCCATCTTCTCGGCACATCGCATCAATTATGACGGTATGGAGTTCCATTCTGCCGAAATCAACGTTGTCTTCGGTAGCGCACAGCTCGATTTGCGCAAAGCCATTATCGAGGGCGACTGCAAGGTTCACGCCAACAGCGTCTTTGGCGGTGTTAGCGTTCTCGTTCCCGAAAACGTCAACGTCAAGGTCAACGGTAGCGGCATTTTTGGCGGCGTATCCGACAAAACCTCTCACCATGAGGGCGCACCGACGATTTACATAAAGAGCAACTTTGTATTTGGCGGCGTATCCATTAAATAAAAAACAACAGGCGGATTCCGAGCGGAGCCGCCTATTTTTTTGTCTTTTTTCAAAAAAATCAACAAATCTCTCTCATCTTGTGTTATAATGATAATGAAGTAATATTTTTTGATAGGAAATGAGGAATCGTATGAACATTTTACAATACCTCAAAAACAATATTTTGTATCTTGACGGCGGCATGGGAACGCTTTTGCAGGAGAGGGGACTTGTGGCAGGCGAGCTGCCCGAGCGTTGGAATCTTTCGCACCCCGACGTCATTACCGCGGTACATAAGCAGTATTTCTGCGCGGGCTCAAACGTTGTCAACGCCAACACCTTTGGGGCAAACCGCCTCAAATTCGAGGCGGACGAGCTCGATGCCATCATCGGTGCGGCTATCGCAAACGCACGCCGTGGCGCCGCCGAGAGCCAAACCGAGCACCCCAAGTGGGTAGCCCTCGATATTGGCCCCACGGGCAGAATGCTCGCCCCCTACGGCGACCTCGATTTTGAGGATGCCGTCGCCGTTTTTGCCGAGACGGTTCGCTTGGGTGTCAAGCACGGAGCAGATCTGATCTTTATTGAAACCATGAACGATAGCTACGAAACGCGCGCCGCACTCCTGGCGGCAAAGGAGAATAGCAATCTCCCCGTGTTCGTTTCCTGCGCCTTTGGCGAGGATGGCAAGCTGATGACGGGGGCTGACCCTGCGGCAATGGTTGCTATGCTTGAAGGTATGGGCGCCGATGCCATTGGCATCAACTGCTCCTTCGGCCCTCGCAAGCTGATGCACGTTATCAAAGAATACCTCAAATACGCGAGTGTCCCCGTTCTCTTCAAGCCCAATGCAGGCCTGCCTTCTGTAAAAGAGGGAAGAACGGTCTATGATCTTACCCCCGACGATTTTGCCGCCGATATGAGGGAGGCAATTTCTCTTGGCGTGCGTGCCGTTGGCGGATGCTGCGGCACCACGCCCGCATACATCGCGGCGTTGGTCGAGCAAACCAAAGGCCAAAAAACGCAACCCATTACACAAAAGAACATCACCTGCGTGTCGTCCTACACGCACGCGGTGATCTTTGATAAAGCCCCCATTCTCATTGGCGAGCGTATCAATCCCACCGGCAAAAAGAAATTCAAAGAAGCCCTCAAATCGGGAGACGCGGATTACATTCTGCGTGAAGGACTCGCGCAAGCCGACAAAGGCGTGCACATTCTTGATGTCAACGTGGGACTCCCCGAAATCGACGAGGTAACCGTTCTTTGCAATGCGGTCTGCCGCCTGCAAGAGGTCACAGACTTGCCCCTGCAAATCGATACCTCCGACCCCGTGGCTATGGAAGCCGCCCTGCGCCGCTACAACGGCAAAGCAATGATCAACTCTGTTAACGGTAAGATGGAAAGCATGCAAAGCATCTTTCCGCTTGTCAAAAAATACGGTGGACTTGTAGTTGCTCTCACCCTTGATGAGAGCGGTATTCCCACACGCGCCGAGGATCGCGTAAAAATTGCCGAGCGTATTCTTGCGGTTGCCGCCGAGTACGGCATCGACAAAAAGGATATTATCTTTGATCCCTTGGCACTCACCATCAGTGCCGACCAAAGTGCCGCTCATGAGACATTGCGCGCGGTGTCCATCATCAAAAACGAGCTCGGTTGCCACACGTCCTTGGGCGTTTCCAACGTTTCGTTTGGCTTGCCGCAGCGCGATATCGTCAACAGCACCTTCTTTGCCCTCGCACTTAGCAAAGGTCTTTCCGCGGCAATTATGAACCCCTATTCCGTGGAAATGATGAAAACCTATCACGCCTTTTGCGCGCTTGACGGGCAAGACGAAAACTGTGCTGCGTACATCGACTTTGCACAGAATTTACCCACCCAACAGGCCGTTCCGACACCCTCTCAGGTGTCCGATGCGCCCAAGACCGAGGGCAGTGAATTGCAAAAAGCTGTTATCAAGGGGCTGCGTGACCGCGCCGCCGCACTCACACGGGAGGAGCTCAAAACACGCGCACCTCTCGAGGTCGTACAAGCCGACATCATTCCCGCGCTCGACGTTGTGGGCGAGGGATTTGAAGCCAAAACCGTGTATCTGCCCCAGCTTTTAATGGCGGCAGAGGCCGCAAAGGCGGCGTTTGAAGAGGTTAAAGCATGCATGCCTGCCGCTGCAAACAACGGCGTCAAAATCGTTCTTGCAACCGTCAAGGGCGACATTCACGACATCGGCAAAAACATCGTCAAGCTCCTGCTCGAAAACTACGGCTTTGCCGTAACCGATCTTGGCAGAGACGTCTCCCCCGAGGCGGTAGTCGAGGAGGTCGTGCGCCTGCACGCCCCCATCGCAGGGCTCAGCGCGCTCATGACCACCACCGTTCCCGCTATGGAAGAGACCATTTGTAAGCTCCGTACCGCCGCACCTTGGTGCAAAATTGTGGTTGGCGGTGCTGTGCTTACCGAGGAATATGCCGCATCTATCGGTGCGGATAAATACGCCAAGGACGCAATGGAGACCGTCCGCTATGCCGAAGCAATCAAGGAAACGCTTGATTGAGGAAAGGAAACAATTTTATGAATTTACAATCTGAATCTGTACCTCAAAAGCTTGATGCAAATCGGTTTTATAATCTTTTCAATCCTTGCGCATTCCGTAGTATCATTATTTATAACGCAATTTTATTGATTGCTTTGGTGTATCGACATTTTGCCGGCGGAGGCTCCGTCTTGGTTGCTCTATTCACTATGGTTATTGTGAATGTATTTTTGATACCGGAAATTCTGTTGCATTTTCCAAAGAGTATTGTAATCAGCGAAGATAAGCTTGAATTTGACGATTATGTTTCTATGAGACCTCGCCTTCGCGGTGGCAAAGGATTTTTCTGGCTGAAAGTTTCTTATTCCGTGTCGGATATTCAAAATGTAGAATTTCATCAAAGCGAAATGGAAAAGAAGCTTGGTATCGGGCATCTCTCTTTTTCCGGCAAAGCCGTTTTTAGGGCAAAAAGAGATGTTGACAGAATCAAGGAAAAGAATTCTTTTGTTATTTATGGTATTAAAGAGTCTGATTTTTTAGAAATCGAGCATTTATTGAGACAAAACCAAAAATCGCGGTGAATGGAGGTGATGAGGTGAAAAGAAATGTCGCAAGGTTGTTGATTTTTCTTGCTTGTGTCATATTTGTATTCACTTCTTGTATTTCCAAAGCAATGAGCGACCAAGCCCTTTGCCGTATCTATTTCCTCGACGTGGGGCAGGGAGACTGCACCTTGATTCGCACAAGAGGCGGCGACATTCTCATTGATGCAGGCCCCGAATCGGCACAGGAATCACTTTTATTACGCCTCAAACAGCTGGGCGTTACAGAGATAGCCCTTGCCGTGTTTACTCACCCTGACGAGGACCATATCGGCGGTGCCGACGGCATTCTCGAGCAAATTTCCGTTCACGAGGTGTGGTTGCCCGTGCGCGAGATGGGCAATCCCTCGGCGGCACGCATGGAGCAAGTAATCGAAACGCTTGGCATCAAGCGCAAAAATGTCAGGGCGGGTGAGGTTCTCACAATCGGTGATGCTACCATAGCAACCCTCGCACCCATGGGAAATGCCGGCAAGGACCCCAACGATAACAGTATTGTTCTTCGTGTCACTTGTGGGGATATCGGCATGCTCTTTATGGGCGATGCGAGTGCTAAGGTGGAGCAAAAGCTGATTGAAACCTATGCAAACGGACATATTTCCGCACAGCTTTACAAGGTGGGGCATCACGGCTCGTCCACCTCAAACACCGAGGAGTTCCTCAATGTTGTTAAACCCACGTATGCGGTTATTTGTTCCTCTATCGATAATTCCTACGGCCATCCGCACGGCGTTGTTATCGAGCGCTTGCAAAACATCGGTGCAACAGTTTTGATGACGGCAACCGACGGCGAGGTCGTATTGGAATGCAACAAAAGTGCCATTTGGCACGTCACAAAAAAAGGAGAAAACCAATGAAAGTTTTGATAACAGGTGGCTCACGCGGCATTGGTGAGGCATGCGTGCGCGCATTCTGCCAAAAGGGGGATAGTGTAGCATTTATCTATCACTCCAACCACGAGCGAGCAAATGCCTTGAGCATTGAAACGGGCGCGATCGCCATTGCCGCCGACGTTTCCGATGCCACCTCTGCCACCGCCGCAACCCAACAGGCAATCGAGCGCCTCGGCGGCATCGACGTGCTCGTCAACAACGCGGGTATCTCGCAAATCAAGCTTTTTAGCGACATCACCGACGAAGATTGGCGCAAGATGATCGACACCAACCTTTCGGGCGCGTTCTATACGAGCCGCGAGGCATCGCGTGCAATGGTGGCACAGCACTTTGGCAGAATCATCAACGTCGGTTCCATGTGGGGCAAGGTGGGGGCCTCCTGCGAGGTACATTACTCGGCATCCAAAGCAGGATTGCGTGGGCTCACTATGGCGCTTGCCAAGGAGCTTGGCCCCTCGCATATCACCGTCAACTGCATCGAGCCCGGTGTCATTGATACCGAAATGAACGCCGCACTTGCCGACGACGTCCGTTTGGAGCTTTGCGATAATACCCCTCTGTGCCGCATCGGCAAAGCAGAGGAGGTCGCAGCAGTCGTTTGCTTTTTAGCATCCAAGGAAGCGTCCTTTGTTACGGGGCAGATCATCGGTGTTGACGGCGGCTTTGCTATTTGATCGTTGAAAGGGAAAACAATGAAAAGATTTTTTCAAGTATTGGCTGCTTTTTTGGTAATGTCCGTTTTGGTGATTGGTTGGGGGAGTGCCCTCAAATCGCAAAGCGGAATGCTATTCGTCTTTTTCCGCTTGCGCCAAGAGCATCAACCCCTGGCGCTGACACCTGTAAAAATGCCCGATTCTACCAAAACGCAAGCCCTGCAAGAATGGTTGCGTGATGAGCGCATCACCGAAAGCCAAACTCTCATTCTCGTCAACCTCAACAATCCACTCCCCGAGGGTTATGAGGCCGACCTTGAGGAATACAACGGTGCCAAGATGCACCCCTTAATGGTGCAAAATTATATTGCTATGCGTGATGCCGTACAAAAAAAGACAGGCATTCGCATCTATGTTTCCAGCGACTTCCGCACCGCAGAGAAGCAAGCAGAACTCCTGGAATACTATGGCCCCGACCGTGCCGCCCCCGTTGGGTGCAGTGAGCACGAGGCGGGACTATCCCTTGATGTTTACGCGCCCGAGCACGCAAGTTATGCCTTCCTCAATTCACCTGCAGGTAGGGAAGTCAACCGCACCTGCCACGAGTACGGCTTTATCATTCGTTACGAGGCAGATAAAACAGAGGTCACGGGCTTTGATTACGAACCGTGGCATTTGCGCTACGTTGGAGCTCCGCATGCCGAGCTTATCGCCGAGAGCGGTCTCGCCTATGAGGAATACATCAACGCCATCACCCCCGAAATTTGGTATTCTTACGAAAATTATTATATTCTTCGCACCGCAAACGTGGAAGAACTCACGCTCCCCACAAACTTCACTTCTTGCCACATCTCTCCCGACAACACCGGATACTATATCGTTACAGTGGAACTGTAACAATGAGTGCAGAGTGCAGAATGCAGAGCACAGAGTTTCGTTCAACCGTAGGGGAGGGGCTTGCTCCTCCCATTTTGAATAATACATTATATTAATGTAGAACTTTTTTCAAAAAACCTCTTGACAAACACTTGCAAAATATGCTATAATAATATGCCGCTTGAAAAGGGCTCTTTTAAGTGCGCGTAAATGCGCCGCCTTTATATCAGCGAGTCTATCAAGAAAGAGAGGTGCTTTTCGTGTTTGCTATTATCGAAACCGGCGGAAAGCAGTACAAAGTAATCGAGCAGGACATTATTTTTGTTGAAAAGCTCGACGTTAACGAAGGAGACGAAATCGTCTTCGACAGCGTTAAGGCATTGTCCACTGACAACGGCTTTGTAGCTGGTACTCCCAACGTAGCTGGCGCTAAGGTTACTGCCAAGGTTCTTAAGAACGGCAAGAACAAGAAGATCTACGTTATGAAGTACAAGTCCAAGAAGAACGAAAAGAAGAAGATCGGTCACCGTCAACCCTTTACCAAGGTTCAGATCCTGACCATCGAGGGCTAATCGCTCAGTCAGTACGATGACAAAAATCGTGTTTTTCAGAAGCGGTGGAGTGTTCTACGGCTTCCAAGAGCAGGGGCATGCAGGGTATGCCGAGGCAGGCGACGACATTTTGTGCGCTGCCATCTCGTCTATGACAATGCTTCTCATCAATACCATCGAGGTTGCGTATGCGTCAGCGGTTGATTATGACATCAACGAGGGCGCGACAAAAATTACGGTAAGAGCCAAAGCGGCGCTGCCCGAGTTTGAGTCCGATGATTACAAGAGATATGCAGTTTCGGGCATTATGATGGGTTACTACTGCCAGCTGTCTGATATGCTTGAGGAATACGGCGATTATCTTGACGTTTCCGTCATAGATAAAGAATGGGAAGAATAATTCACCAAACCCCTTGGATTCCAAAATAGGGAATCAAAAAATTTTAGGAGGATAAGAATGATGTTAAAGCTCAGTTTACAGTTCTTTGCTCATAAGAAAGGTGTCGGTTCTACCAAGAACGGTCGCGATAGCGAATCTAAGCGTCTTGGCGTTAAGAAAGCAGACGGTCAATCCGTTGTAGCCGGCAACATCATCGTAAGACAAAGAGGTTCCGCTATCTGCGCAGGCGAAAACGTTGGCGTTGGTAAGGACTACACTCTGTTTGCTCTTATCGATGGTAAGGTAAAGTTCGAGCATAAGACTAAGGATCAGAAGAAGGTTAGCGTATACGCTGACTAATCCATTCTGACAGAATATACGGCATAGGTCACAAGACCTATGCCGTATATTTTTGGGCTGCTCAATTCGCGCAGAGCAAAAGCCACACTTAAAAGATAATTCGAGTTCTGACTGAACTTGAAACAAATTAATAAAAGGTTGAAACCCGTCGAAAAAAATCGACGGGTTTCTTCGTTATTATGTGTGGCTTTTTAGCCGCGCTCGACCTCTCTGCCGTACCTTTGTACGGCGACGATAGGTCGATCACGCCTTCTGCATCAAATTGAGTGCGCCCACATTTTGGGTTTTATATGAAACTGAATGATTTACGAATGCTCCCGTTTCCCAAATTTCTTCAAAAGCAAAATGAGTCCAACAATCATAACAACAGGGAACAGAGTTGCAAACAAAAGTCCCGTTTTGAGGTTGCCGCCAACGGCATCCGCAATTTTGCCCACCATCGAGGGGCCGGCTGCCGCGCCAAGGTCGCCTGCCAACGCCAAAAAGGCAAACATTGCCGTGCCGCCCGTGGGGCATTTTTGTGAGGAAATGCAAAGCGTTCCCGGCCACATAATGCCAACCGCAAGTCCGCAAAGCGCGCAGCCAATCAAACCAATGATCGGAATGGGGGAGAGCGCCGCCGTCAAGTAGCAAACCACGCACAACGATCCGCAATAGAGCATTACCTTGGTCAAATTCAGCTTTTCGCTAAACTTTCCGTAAAATACGCGCGCAATTCCCATAAAAATGGCAAACAGACAAGGTCCTGCCAAGTCGCCAACGGTCTTGGAGACACCGAGTGCCGACTCTGTAAAAGCCGATGCCCATTGCGTCATCGTCGCCTCGGATGCACCCGCACAGATCATCAAAAGAATCATCAGCAAAAACAAAGGTGTTCGCAACAGTTGAGAAGTACGCATACCTTCGCCATCCTCTACCAATCGCTCAATGGGGCAGGAGATAAAGTTTATAGTGTTCAAGAGCGGCACAAGCGCCCAGATCATTGCAAGGAACTTCCAATTTTCAATGCCGAAGATCGCAAAAAAGACCGTCGAACCCAAAATAACACCAACCGAACCCCAACAAAAGAAGGAGTGCAAAAGACTCATCACACCCGCCTTGTTTTCAAACGGGCATGCCTCAACAATGGGGCTGAGCAAAACCTCAACAAGTCCGCTGCCAATGGCATACAGGACTACCGAAATGATAATACCAACAAAGGCGTTGGGGAGCAGTTCGGGCAGGAATGCCATCAGGATAAGTCCTGCGGCAGAAACCAACTGCGAAATCACAACGCAGGGGCGGTAACCAACTCTGTCAGCAAACTTCACCGCTACCAAATCCACGAGCAACTGTGTCATATAGAACACCAACGGTATCAGCGCAATCATTTCAAGAGAGATTCCATAGCTGCTCTTGAACGTTAAAAACAAGAGCGGAGCAAAATTTGAGGTGATCGCCTGCGTAATAAAACCGAGATAGCAAGCAATCAGCGTTTTTTTATAGTTTTTCGTCTTTGTCATACTGTCTCCTTGTGGGGCTCATACCAAAATGTCTTTGTCCTTACAAAACCCTATTATATCACAAACCAACCCATTTGTAAATACATTTTCCAATTCTTATTTTGTAGAGGACGTCATCTCCTACAAAAAATCCCCACCGAAAACGGTGGGGATAATTGAATGCTAAGTTGTTCGATAAATTGAAATTTGATTATCGCTTTTTGTAAATCACAAGCTCGGGGTTCTCTCCGTTTTCCTCATAAGTACATACCAGCAGAAAATCCATGTTTGCTGCTATACCAAAGCATCTACCATCGAATTCACTTTCAAGCTGACTACCGAGATAGGCCTGCTTATCGTCAAGAAATTTGACCTTCTCTCCGTTTGGCAGTGTGTATTCCATATTGACAAATTCGCCGGGCAGCACGTTTAAGTTCTCCACCTTGGGCAATCCCTCAATTTGCAAAAGTGTATTGAATTCGTGAATTAGTTGTGCCTTAAATTCTTCGAGTTTTTCTTTACCGCCAATTTCGGCATATCGCTTCCAAATATCAAGGGTGTATTCGCCGTCGGCATAGCACCATTTGCAGTATTTTTCGTTAAAATTGCCGTCGGTTTCTTTGCTGATATTGCAGTCCTCAAGGGGCATACCGCAGCACCCGCAAATAAGCTCTCGCGGAGAGCCGAGAAGCGTGTTTATAGACACGTCAAACAACTTGGAAAGTAGCTTGAGCGTATCTATATTCGGTGTTGTTTCACCGTTTTCCCACCGAGATACTGCCTGTCTTGTCACAAATATTTTTTCTGCAAGTTCCTCTTGGGAGAGGCCTTTTTTCGTTCTTAATTCATAGATTATATCTTTCGTTTCCATAAAATCACCACCTTCTCGAGTTGTGATTATATTATACCACGGGCGACCACAATTGACAAGCAACTCTCTGTTGCTATCTTTTTTGCAAATTCTTATTTATCAATCCAATTTCTCACCGTCCTCATTATATCACAAACCCACCCAGTTGTAAATACATTTTTTCGTCGCACCGCAAGGTGCGACATTTTTTTTATTTCTTTTATGATACAATAAGAAAAAAGAACAAAAAGAGGAGTGAGGAAATGTTCAAAAAAGGTGGACAAGTCTCGTATGAGGAAAAAGGAGAGGAGCTCGTAGTGCACGTTGGCGGCGAGATCGACCATCACAGTGCCGTAGAGGTGCGCACCGAGGTGGATGCACGCATCATTGCCACGTCGCCCAAGCGCGTCCTGTTGGAGCTCTCGGCAGTTGATTTTATGGATAGCTCGGGGCTCGGGCTCATTATGGGGCGCTTTGCGCTCATCAAAAAGTATGGCGGCACGCTCGCTCTCCTTGACCCAAGCCCCGCGGTGATGAAAATGATCAAGCTTGCAGGCATGGACCGTATGGTGACAATTTTGAAAACCAAAGTGAAAGGAATATAAAACAATGAAGAACAACAGAGTCGATTTCAGCGCGGCAGTGGAAAATGAAATGAAACTCATTTTGCCCTCTCTTTCGGTCAATGAAGGCATGGCACGCGCCGCAGTCGCGGCTTTTTGCGCGCAACTCAATCCCACGGCGGTGGAGCTTGCCGACATCAAATGTGCCGTCTCCGAGGCGGTCACCAACTGCATCGTGCACGCCTACCGCGAGGAGGTGGGGGAGATCACCATCGAGGTCAAGCTTTGCGAGGGGCGGCTTGTTTGCATCGACATTCGCGACCGCGGTTGCGGTATTGAAAACATCAAGCAAGCACGCGAGCCCCTCTTTACCACAGATGCCGAGGGCGAGCGGAGCGGTATGGGCTTTACGGTTATGGAGAGCTTTTGCGACGAGCTTCGTGTTACCAGTCGTAAGGATCGCGGCACCACCGTCACCCTGCTCAAACGGTTACATAAGTAAAGTCTAAGGCGATTTAATTTTAAGCATTCCCCTTGAGGGGAAGAGGGACCGCGCGAGCGGTGGATGAGGTGACGGATGCGGAGCATCCGTTTAGAACAGAGCAGTTAACGAGGTGAGAAATGGAAACAAACACGCTCTATGAGCGCAATCAGGAACTTTTGCGCCGCGCAAGTGAGGGAGACAGTGAGGCAGAGGCGGCATTGGTCGAGGAAAACCTCGGGCTCGTCCGCAAGGTCGCGCGCCGCTTTCTTGATAGAGGAACCGAATATGAGGATCTCGTGCAGATCGGCACCATCGGCATGATCAAAGCCATTCGTTCTTTCTCACCCGAGAGGGGAACGGTCTTTTCCACCTACGCCGTTCCGCTCATCATTGGGGAGATTCGCAGGCATCTGCGCGACGAAGGGCCCGTCAAGGTCAGCCGCATTTACAAGCGGCAGGGCATGATGCTGATGTGCGAAAAGAACCGCATTGCCGCCGAGGAGGGGAGAGATGCAGGGATAGCCGAGCTTGCCGCGCGTTGTGGCGTGAGCGTAGAGGAAGCCGCAGTGTCGCTTGACGCTATGTCGCCCGTCACCTCGCTCTCGGATTTTGTCTACGGTGAGGATACGGTTACTTATGAGAACGTTATTCCAGACGAGGAAAGCGAGAGGGAAAGCGAGCGCATTTGTGATCACGTCGCTCTCTCGCAATGCATTCAACGCCTCCCCCAGCTTTGGCAAAAGATCGTACTGATGCGATATTTCAGGAATATGACACAGCAAGAAACAGGGGCAGCACTGGGATTGACACAAGTAAAGATATCGAGAGAGGAGAAAAAATTACTCGCGACATTGCGCGAAGAGCTTTCTTAAAAAGATTGACAAACCGCCCACCATCTGCTATAATGAAGGTGAGCGGTTTTTGCCGTACCCCAAAAAGGAGTTCTTTCCCCGTTGAAAAAAGCAATTCAATTCCTCGCCAAAATCGGCAATACGATATTGACACGCATCCGCAATTTCAAGTGGAAAAAATGCATTCCGTGGTGTGCACTGTTTCTTGGCATCTGCCTTTTTGGCGGCGCGTGCTTTCTTGCCATCGGCGCCTCGGTGTGCAACAAAACCGCACCGCGTATCACAACCGCCGAGGCACTAACTGCCGCAGGAGAACACTTCGATGTCATTCTCGTTTTGGGGTGTTCCGTGCGTAAGGACGGCACCCCGAGCCACATGCTGGAGGACCGCGTCAAAACAGGCGTTTCTCTCTATGGGGCAGGTCTTGCCGATGCCGTTTTGATGAGCGGTGATCGACACGAGGGCTACGATGAGGTGGGAACAATGAAGTTAGAAGCCCAAAAGCTTGGTGTTCCTGCCGAAAAGATAGAGATAGATCCCGCAGGATTTTCCACCTACGAAAGCATTGCCAACTTTTTGGAGCAATACAAGGGCAAGCGCGTGCTCATCGTCACACAAAAATATCACCTCTACCGCGCGCTCTACATTGCCGAAAAGCTCGACATCGATGCATACGGCGTGAGTGCCGATTTGCGTTCCTACACAAAGCAGTTCAAATATGATCTGCGCGAGATCCTCGCCCGTGTCAAGGATGTTGTGTGGGTAGAGTACAATTCTTAAAACAAAATCAAAATCCGCCGAAATCCGTCGGCGGATTTTTCTATTTTTTACTTTTTTGTGAATTTGCAACAATTTTGCTCCAAAATGTGGTATAATATAAATGCAGACAATGAAAAGGAGTTCAGGACTATGCCAAGAAGCTTTCAAAAGGACGAATACGTATTTTACGCATCCGGCGGAATATGTAAGATTCTCGACGTTCAGTTCGCCCCTTTAGAGGGTATGCCTGCCGATAGGGAATACTACGTTATGCGTTCTATTCACGATAAAAGCGGGCTGATCTACGTTCCCACAGATAATGAAACCATCTTTATGAGGCCTCTCCTCAATGCCGAACGCGCAGAGGTGCTTCTCGGTGGGCTCTCACAAATTTTGCCCATCATTGAGGAGAACGGCAAGCTTTTGCGCGCCAAATATCTTGAGGCAATGCAAAAGCACGATCCCCACGAGTGGGTCCGCATCATCAAAACCGCTTATAATCGCAAAAAGGAATTTCCCGATCGCATTCAACGCCTTTCCGAAGGAGAACGCGATCTGGTTGCGCGCGCAAAGTGCTTCCTTTATACCGAGCTTTCGCTCGCTCTCGACGTTCCCGAAAAGGAAATGGCCGAAAGAATGGAGCAGGCATTGCTTGCGTCGCTCTGATAAACGAATAAAAAAGCCGACGGTGTAAACCGTCGGCTTTTGTGTTGCCATTATTTCAGCAATCTTCTAACGAGTCTGCCGGAAGTAGCTACAACCAAAGCAGCAGCAGCAGTTGCTACCAACAGTGCTTTTGCAGAGTAGCTCTTAACATCGGTGGTCTCAAAGGTATCGATCAGCTCTTCCTCACTATTGTCGCGGAAAATATCAATACGGGTGGTGCGAGTTTGCTTGATATAAGGGTTGTAGTCGGTTTCCTTCAAATCGTTGATGATGCGGTCGATAGTGCCACAGCAAGCTTCCTTAACCTCTTGGCACTTGCGGCAGAGAAACTCAGCAGTGGTTTCTTCATCCTCTGCAATTTCCTCTTCAACGGGTTCTTCGCATGCATCACCCTCGTTTTCAACAACTACGTCAATTGCATCAGTGGGAACTTCCTCAATCACGATCTCTTCGCCTTCAGCTACGACAGCTTCTTCAATGATAATGTTTTCGTTTTCCATGTTTATTTCCTCCGTTATATTATTGATAGGTTATGCAAATGGTTGGGCGCTTATGCAGCGGGAGCGGTCATTTTCACCGTTACGATAAATCCGCTGCGATTATCGCCCGAAACGGTATAATTGTAATTGCTTGGAAGGTCCAAGGTAACTATCTCCTGACCTGAGGTCGGTGTGTAATATACCTCATAGGTGTATCCGTCAGCAGCTGCAATGGAGAGACGTTTTGCCGAAGAACTGTAACTGTTTTTCAACAGCTCAATATATTCTTCAAAGCACAAACCGTTTTGATACATATACGTTGCGTGTGCCACACCAACGTAGCGCAAGCAATGCTTATAATCCGAAACTCCCGTAATGCTTTCCTTTCCCTCAGGGTAGCGGATCACAAAGCCGAACTTGTAGCAGTTTTGATAGATCCAATGGTTAGACTCCAAATTGGAGCGATCACCGTATTGAATAGCTACGCAGTAACCGGTGTGGTGATCGGAATATCCTGCCTGCACCGATGAGTTAAGCGCTTCTTGATCCTCAAGCGTTCTGTATGCCGAGGAGATCGCAAAGGTTGCGGTGTCGTCAAATTCATAATGCTTATACATCATGGTATTGAGGGCAGCCAATGCTTCTGCTTCCAATTTGTAGTCAGGGGAAACGGGACGGTAAATGGTGCTTCCGTTCGGCTTGAGTATCATATTATCGTAAATATGAAGCAATGACACGCCGGTGGGGAAGGTGTATCTGTTTTCATTGTTTACCAACAGTAGCTGGCCGGAATGGACCTCATCAGCGTTTTTGGTAGTTTGAGCAAAAACAATGTCTGTAACAGGAGAGGGGGGAGTTTTATCGTCTCCGCTATCGGGGGCGGGGCGCGCATCGATGATGGCGTTGGCGATTGCAAAACCGCCAAGCACCAACAGCGAAACAAGAATGAGTGCTACCGTAGCAAACATGGCAAGCAACACAATACGTTGGTTCATGCGACGCTTTGCGCGTACCTTTGTTTGGCTACGGCGAATGGTGTTAAAGCTACGGGGTTGCTGTGTCGCTTTTCCCATGTCGTGTTGCTCCTTTCATGAGAATGTGGCGAATCAGCCCTCAAGTGCGTCCTTGATAGAGAAGTCCATGCGGCCCTTCTTGTCAAGTCCAATATATTTTACTTTAACAACGTCGCTAAGCTTGAGGACGTCCTCAACCTTTTCAATGCGGCGGGGTGCGATCTTGGAGATGTGAACCATGCCTTCCTTACCGGGAGCATATTCAACAAAGCAACCAAATTCCTTAATACCGGTAACGGTACCGGTGTAAACTGCACCAACAACGGGCTCAAATACGATGGCATCGATATATGCCTTAGCTGCTTCTGCCTGAGCTTTGGCATGCTGTTCCTGAGCCTTAGCTATTGCCTTCTGCTCCTTCTCATACTCCTTACGAAGAGAAGAAAGCTCCTTATCTGAAGTGATATGAGTACCACACTTGTAGCTTAGGCTTTCTGAGCTAGAAATCATCACCTGTCCGTTAACAACGTGAAGGAAGCTTAACGACTTGTCGTCTCCGATCTTGTAGACGATACCAGCCTGACCATCGTTGAAGAAAATCAAATCTCCGACTGCCAATTTAGCCATTTTCTTTA
>JAZORZ010000001.1:0-91202 GCA_045656885.1 Eubacteriales bacterium | reverse complement strand
TTGAGGTTCATCAAGTACAGGACGCCGTATGGCAGGGTCGTGCCAACCGCAAAGAGGCAGAGCGCGTAGTAGAACTCATTAAAGAGTTCTTTGCAACAAGACAAAACAACGAAACCATCGGTGTTATCGCATTCAACGTATCGCAACGCGATATGATTTATGACGTGATTGATGAAGAATCGGTTAAGGATCCCAAGTTCGGCTCTATCGTTCGCTCCGAAATGTCTCGTAAGGACAACGGCGAGGACACAGGCTTCTTTGTTAAAAACATTGAAAGCGTACAGGGTGATGAGCGTGACGTTATCATGTTCTCTATTGGCTACGCCAAGAACGCAAGCGGTCGCCTCATTCACAACTTTGGTTGGCTCAACCAAAAGGGTGGCGAAAACCGACTCAACGTTGCCATCAGCCGTGCGAAGAAGAAGATTCACATTGTGACATCCTTCCGCCCTGCCGAACTGATGCTCGACGACGCCAAGAACGACGGTCCTCGTATTCTGAAGAGATACCTCGAGTACGCCTTTGCGGTCAGCCGCGAGGATCACGATGAGGCAGAAATGATCCTTCGTTCCTTTGGCGAGACCTACGGCATTGTTGCCGCTCCTCTGGAGACCGAGTTTGCACAAAGAGTTGCCGATGCTCTGCGCGAAAAGGGCTATGACATTGATACCCAAGTTGGTATTGGTGGCTACCGCATTGACATTGCCGTTCGCAAGGGTGGCAAGTACGTGCTTGGCATTGAGTGCGACGGCAAGCTTTACAGCGTGGCATCCTCTGCACGCGAGCGCGACTACCACCGCCAAAAGTACCTTGAATCCCGTGGATGGAAGATCAAGCGTATTTGGAGCATGGACTGGTGGAGAGATCCGCAACGCGAAATTTATAACATTTGTGAGATTGTTGATAATCTCTAAATACAATAAAAACAAAGAAATCCCCGAGCAAGTGAAAAATTCACTTTGCTCGGGGATTATTTTTTTTCAATTTAATTATTTGCTTTTTTTGAGAGCTATGATTTTAGTTCTAGGCAAAAAAACAATATTGTATCGATCTCCAACTTCAACCTTTTCATCAATCTCCAGCTTAATCGTTTTTCCTGAACTAACATCTACAAATACCGGGAACCATATTCTTTCCATGGGTTCATAGCCGCTCCAATAAAAATCAAAACGTGATACCTCGGCACTTATCATTGTATAAGTTTC
This sequence comes from Eubacteriales bacterium, assembly GCA_045656885.1. GTDB lineage: Bacteria > Bacillota > Clostridia > Oscillospirales > CAG-272 > UMGS1865. The sequence continues at coordinate 89,997 of JAZORZ010000001.1, read as the reverse complement.
GCTCTGTATTAGTTTATAATCAAGAAAATATTGCATTAGAATGACGAATGCGCCAATAATTGATGCTATTTCTAAAAGCAAGGAAATGCCCAATTGCAAAGAGGCATTCTTACTTACGTTTTCAAACGCAGTAATCACATCAAAATAAACCAACAACGAAAACACCAAAAAAGCAGTAAGAAAAAGTATTATCAACAAAATCCATCGTAAAGATGAACGAATACTCTCTTTAAATTTGCGATATAACAAATCAGTCATCAATTTGCTCCTTCAATTTCAAATACTTGTTGCCAATAGATGTCAGTTTTATTATATCATCAAAGTCGATGTTTTGCAAGGACTCTAACCAAAATTCTTAATTTCAGATAACAAAAACTCCGCACCTCAAATGAAGTGCGGAGTTAAAAATGCGGATATTACAAAAGATTATTTGCTTTTGCTCGTGGTAACGGAAACCTTACCGCCGTTGGTTTTGACGTTGATTTTGATGCCATCCGTGCCGCTGACGTATGTATTCCCTTCTTGTGTGACGGGGAAATCAACGGTCGGGGTGCCGCCGCGTTTGGTTTCGTGCGTGAGCGTGAAGGCGGTGGCTTCGGGGAGCTCGATTGTGACGTTGCCCGATGCGGTTTGAATGTCAATATTGTCTATAATAATATTGGAAACGGTTATGTTGGAAGAAACCGCGTTGATATTGAGCGTTTGCAGCTGCCCGATCAGCTTTTCGGGGATGCGGAGAATGAGGTCTTTCTCTTTATCCTTGTTTGTGCCAAAGAAAGAGGACGAGCCGCGATATTTGATGGAAAGCGTTTTACCGTCCTCGCTGACAAACCAATGCAGCTGCGTTTTTTCGGTCAGTTCGGCAGGCGCGCTTTCGCTGACCGAGATATAGGCATCCTGACAGATGACAACGGTCACGCTGCCGTCGATCCAATCGAGGTCGATTCTCTCCACGGCGGGCGCGGGAATGGTTCCCTCTCCCGTGCGATAGGCGTTGTCATCGTAGCGGTAATTGGTCCAGCCAAGGTTCCACTCCCCTTTGCCAACAAGTCCGTTGAGAACCCCGAGCAGAATGGCACCAAGGACCAGTCCGCCTAAGACACACGCGGTGTATTTGATGATTTTTTTGTTTTTCATAGTTTCTTCTCCTGTATCTTCACTGTAACGTGATCCAAAACCGTTTCAAATCTTTGTTTTCATTCGGCTCGTGTACCGTACATTCGTAAACACCGCCGTTTGCAAGAATGGTCTTTTCGCTTGCGATATTGCCATCTATGCAAGTGATCAGCACTTTGTCAAGCCCGATCTCGCGGCAAAATGGGAGCGCCATGCGCAGCATCTCTTTGGCATAGCCGCGGCGCCTCTCGCTCGGTCTTACAGAATACCCGATGTGACCGCCAAATTTTGAGAGATAATCGTTGAAGCGGTGTCTGACTTGTAAAAAGCCCAATACCTTGTTATCCTCTTTTCTGACAAGCATAAACTGCGTTGCAAGGACAAGCGTGGCGGGACAGGTTTCGGGGTTTTCTTCAAGCGCACACTTTTCAATGTACTCCATCGCATCGTCTGTGCGACGCATAGGACCGCAACCGTCCATAGAGCTATTTGCTACAAGATATTCCTTTTTGCATTCCATGATCTGCTCTGCATATTCTGCTGTTGGGCGCATTAAAATGAGTTTTTCCATGGATCGTCTTCTCCTTACAGTTTCAGCACCGCATCAAGGCAGAGAGTCAGTGCTCTTATCGTAAACGGTTCATTTTATCGGTTTCTATCACATTCCCCAGCGTGTAGAGCACCAAGGCGTAGTCGGCGTTGCAAGTGCCTGCGTAGGCGGTGACGTCGGTGTAGTCGGTGCGCGGCGAGGAAAGATTATACAAAACAAGGTCAAAATGCTGTGCCAAAAACGGAGCTACCGAGTTGGCAAAGCTATCCTTAAATATAGCAAGTGTTGGGCGGTTTTGACCGTCCTTTTTTGTGATAGTGACAACGTCGTGCGTGCCATCGAGAAAGACGGAATATTTGTCATTCCCCTCAAGGTGCGCGCGGTTGTAAAGTCCACTTTCCAGTATGCGGCCATCGGCAGTTACAAGGAAGGAATCCTCGTTGCCCAAAAGCCATAATTCTACTGTGTCGGGCTTGACAAAGTGAAAACCTGAGGCAGAGGCAAAGGTGCCAAAAAAGTCCTTGGAAACGGTCTCTTTTTGAAAAATCTCTCTGGGAATAATGTCGTTTTCCATTCCCAAAGCTTTTAGAATATCGCAATAGGCGTAGTATGCGCCAAGGGTTGTCCAATGGTGGTCGGTGCGGTAATAGACGTATTCGCCGCTCTCGTAGCGGCTTTGATAGGTTGGAACGAGATCAAGGTAATTGACATGCTCCCCCACACTCTCACGCAAGGTTGCAAGCATTTTTTCGCTCTCCTCATTTGGATACGGAAAAGCGGATGCGGCAACGTCGGCGGTGCGACCTGTGAGAAAGACAACGAACGGAATATCCAAATTTTCGGCGGCGTGCTTGATGCCCGCGGCGGCGTTTTGCAGGTGTGCGGCATCGATGGCGTCGCTATCGGTTGCCGATTCACCGTCCGCCCGCGCGGTTGCAAAAAGTCGCTTGGCGAGTTGAAAGTTGCGACCGAGAAGAATGCCGTTGTTCTCGCCCTTTCCCGATAGGAGCTCAAGCCCACCCTTGAGGGTGACAAAGAGATTTCTTGCGGGAAATTGGTCGGCAAAATAATCGTTGTAGGCACTCGATAACTCTCCCGAAAGGAGCTTTTCGGTGTCAAAGCGCGGCAAGGTTTGCAGGGCGCGGTTCTCGCGCGCGGAAAAGGATTTATCGGGAATGAGCCAAAAGGCGATGGCTCCAATGCTCAAAAGCAAAACGAAGCTGACGACGGTTGCAATGGCGTGTCGACGTTTCATTTTTATCTGCGCGAATGCGCTTCCCTTCTTGATTTTCAAAATTGCGTGTACTCAAACGGGCTGAAGGTGGAGTCCACCAAGTACGCCACACACACAACAAAAAGTGTAATGCAAAGAATAGCGGTTGCGGCTTGCAGGCGCGGATGTCGCTCCCCGATGCGCTCCCAAAGCCGCTTTGGCAATGGGGTTGCGCCAATGGCAGCGACAAGGATCAGCGGCATGAGACGTATGAGTGTATAAAGCGCGGTTGGCGTTGCAAATCCGCCCGCTCCTATGCCAAACAGTGCCAAAAATGTGGCAAATGCCGCGCCGAGGTCATTGTGTGAGAAGATGAGAAATCCCACTCCAATGAGAAAAAGCGAATAAAGATGCGCTATGGCAGGGGGTGATTTTTCCAAATATTTGAGCAGGAAGGCACGTTCCACTATCAAAATAACGGCAAAATAGATGCCCCAAAGGAGAAAATTCCAGTCTGCCCCGTGCCAAAAGCCGGTCAGCATCCAAACGACTGCTAAGTTGCGGTAGCGTTTGAAGGTTCCCACGCGGTTTCCGCCAAGCGGAATATAGACGTACTCGCGAAACCAGGAGGAGAGCGAGATGTGCCACCGCCGCCAAAACTCGGTGATGCTTTTTGCAGCATAAGGATAGTTGAAGTTTTCGGGCAGATGAAAGCCGAACATTTTGCCAAGCCCAATTGCCATATCCGAATATCCCGAAAAATCGTAGTAGAGGTGCAAGGAATACAAAATGACGATCAGCCACGCGCCAAGGGCGGTGGGTTGAACTGCTCTGCTCTCGCAAAAATAACGATATCCCGCCGCCAAGGCGTCACCAATGAGCACCTTTTTGGCAAGTCCCACCACAAAGCGCAAAACACCCGCGGCAAAGTCGCCAACACTCTCGCGGCGCGCGGTGAGCTGACCGTCAATTTCGGTATAGCGCACGATTGGCCCTGCGATCAGTTGCGGGAAGAGGGTGACATACGCACCAAAGCTGATATACTTCCTTTGTGCTTTGCAATCCCCACGGTAAACGTCTATCGTGTAGGAAATAATCTGAAAGGTGTAAAAGGAAATGCCGATGGGCAAAACAAGAGATGCGATGGTCGGCACGGTGATGTGCGGCAGGCGCGAAAGGTTCTCGGCAAAAAAGTTATAGTATTTGAAAAAGAACAAAAACGAGATGCTGACACACACCGAAAGTGCGGCAAAAAATTTTGCGCGGCGCGGGTTCTCTTTGCGATATTCTCCAATGACAAGCCCAAAGAAATATGCAAGAGTGATGGAAAGAAGCATCAAGAGCACGTAGACGGGCTCTCCCCATGCATAGAAGAGGAGACTGACAAGAAATAGTGCTAAATTCTTCCCTTTTTGCGGTGTGATATAATAAATGAGCAACACCGCCGGCAAATATGCAAATAAAAAAATGAGAGAGGAAAATACCATACCCAAAAAAGTGCTCTCTTTCTTTCTTTTATTATACAGTATTTGCACTTTGTTGTCAAGGAATACATTTTGAAAACGATAAGATTTGAATATCCTTGCCAAACAACTTTCTTAGCGAGCAGGGTCTCGGTGGCCCCTGAGAGCTCGCGAGAGCAAAAGCGAGGTGACACCTCGCGCCGACTGTCTATCCGTATCTTTGGAGTTCCCTTTTGGCTTTTTTGTGCAAGTTTTCTAGAAGGGGGGTTGGGGGAAACTTCTTGCAAGAAGTTTCCCCCACATAAAACACATCCTTATTCTATTATGCTTTACCCACGGAGCCAAACAGTTCCATTTTTTCTTTAACGGTTGCCTTGATAGCTTCAACGCCGGGAGCGAGGAGCTTACGGGGGTCAAAGCCCTTGCCGGAAAGATCCTTGCCTGCCTCAACGTAAGCGCGGGTAGCAGCTGCGAAAGCGAGCTGGCACTCGGTGTTAACGTTGATTTTGGAAACGCCAAGGGAGATTGCCTTTTTGATCATATCCTCGGGGATACCTGTGCCGCCGTGGAGAACGAGGGGCATCTCGCCTACCTTTTCGGAAACTGCTGCGAGAGTCTCAAAGGAGAGGCCCTGCCAGTTTTCGGGGTACTTGCCGTGAATGTTGCCGATACCTGCTGCGAGCATGGTTACGCCGAGATCAGCGATCATCTTGCACTCGTTGGGGTCTGCGCATTCGCCCATACCAACAACGCCGTCTTCTTCGCCGCCGATAGAGCCAACCTCTGCTTCGAGAGAGAGACCCTTCTCTTCGCAAACTGCAACGAGCTCCTTGGTCTTTGCAACGTTCTCTTCGATGGGATAGTGAGAACCGTCGAACATAATGGACGAGAAGCCGGCCTCGATGCACTTGTAGCAGCCCTCGTAGGAGCCGTGATCGAGGTGGAGTGCTACGGGAACGGTGATCTTAAGCTCGTCGATCATTGCCTTTACCATATTGGTAACGGTGGTAAAGCCGCACATATACTTGCCTGCACCCTCGGATACGCCGAGAATAACGGGAGAGTTGAGCTCTTGTGCGGTTTGCAGAATTGCCTTGGTCCATTCAAGGTTATTGATATTGAACTGACCAACAGCATAGTGACCTGCCTTTGCCTTGGTCAACATTTCTTTTGCGGAAACTAACATTTTAAGTCCTCCTGAATTTTCTTCAAATTAACAATAACATTATATACCAAAATGCAAAAAAAATCAAGCCCTTTTTTGATTTCTGCAAAACTTTTATAAAATTTTGATGATGTGACAAAAAACACGGCATACTACCATCGTATTTTGTAAAAGTATGCGAGGTGAAACGGTGGAAAATGATGTAAGATATCAAAAAATGACACAAGCACCTGTTGCGAAAACGATTTTGGAGCTCTCTCTCCCCAACACGTTCGGGCTTTTGGTGATTGCGGCCTATTCGTTGGCGGATTCCTTTTTCGTCTCGGAATTGGGAACGCAAGCAGGGGCGGCGATCGGTGTGGTGTTCCCTCTCCCTGTGCTGATTCAAGCGGTTGGATATACCTTGGGGCTGGGTGCGGGGAGTCGGCTCTCGCGTGCGCTTGGCAAAAAGGATAGAGACACGGCATCTCGCCTCTCTGCAAGTGCTATGCTTTGGTCGCTGTTTTTGGGTTGCTTGATTTCGGCCTTGGGACTTTGGCAGGAAGAAGCCCTTTTGCATCTGTTTGGCGCATCGGCGGAGATTTTTGAGACCGCTCGCGCATATTTGACTCCCCTTTTGTGGGCAACGCCTGCAATGTGCCTTTCCTTTGTACTCAGCCAGCTCTTGCGCGCCGAGGGCTTGGCGACCTACTCGATGATCGGACTTGCCGCAGGCAGTATTTGCAATATCATTCTTGATCCCATTCTCATCTCGGGTGTTGGAATGGGAATTGCGGGGGCTTCGACGGCAACGCTGATCAGTCAAATTTTGAGTGCTATTATATTATTATCCGCTTATGTTTTCCGCAAAAGTCACTTGCAGCCGTTTTCGCACTTGGGGATAAAAAGCTTTTTGTTGTTTGGAAAAATCTTTGTAACGGGACTTCCCTCGCTCTTTCGGCAAGGCCTTTCGGGTTTGGCGACCATTCTCATCAACCACGCGGCAAAGGAATATTCCTCGGCGGCGGTGCTGGCACTCTCCTTGGTGGCGCGTGTGTTTTTGCTTGTGTTCAGCTTATGCCTTGGCATCGGACAAGGCATGATGCCCGTGGTAGGTTACAGTCACGGCGCAGGCGACGAGAAGCGGCAAAATGATGCTTACCGCTTTGCGGTGCGTCTTTCAAGTGTTGCAATGCTTGTCATCTCAATTCCCCTCATTATTTGGGCGCCCGAGGTGATTTCCCTATTCCGTGATGACAGCGAGGTCATACAAATAGGGGCGTTTGCCTTGCGTGCGCAATGCGCGGTTCTTTTCACACACGGACTTGTGACCTGTACCATTCTTTATTTGCAAGCGGTGGGGCGCGCGTTTCTCGGTACGATTCTCGCCGCCGCAAGACAAGGATTTTTCTTTTTACCGCTTATCTTTTTGTTGCCTGTAAAATTCGGGCTTTTGGGATTGTGTCTTGCTCAACCTGCGGCGGATGCGGTGACGTTTTTGTTTGCGTGGATCATCAAGAAAACACGCATAAAAAAAGGAATAGCATAAACAAAATCCCCAAGCAAAGTGAAAGGTTCCACTTTGCTTGGGGGCAATTGGGATAGTTCAACAAATGCTACGGCAATACCAATTGTATTCCGAATAGTATTGGTTTATTTTCCAGTTGCTTTCTTAATATCAAAGACAACTTTGTTATTTCGCTAAAGCAAAGCATTTTTGTTGATTTTAACAAATCGAACACTTTATCGCTAATATCCTCTTTTAGTAGCTCCTTTTGGTTCGTTGAATAAGCATCACTTGTATAATAATACCATTCATTCCTTTGCATTGCATAATACATCACAAATACTCCGTTTTCGTTGTAAAAACAATATGCGTACATTGGACCTAAAAAAGCTCCGCTTTTATCGGTGTTAAAAACGAGTTCTTTGTATTTCATTTTATAAGTATCAATTAGGAAACCAAATCTTTTTTGTATATGCTTGCTTTTTGCTATCATACCATTATCCTTTCAAAATCTTGTTCAAGGCGTACCCTAAAAATCTTATTTTTCCAAAGTTTCTCCAATAAAACAACAAACGACGTTCCATACCATATGAATTGCAAGAACTCTAACCAAAATTCTTAATTTCAAATCACAAAAACTCCGCACCTCAAATGAAGTGCGGAGAAAGTAATCAAGAACACTTCTTTTCAAATTTTTTATTATGTTCTTCAAACTTTATTTTTAGTTGTTTTTTTGCTTTTATCATTCCCGATTGAACAAAGCCGGTTGAATCAATAACAAGAATTTTTTTGTTATAATGCGCCAAAAGCATATCTAAATTTTTCTCATTTAAATATACTTGACAAATCGAGTTTTTCTTCATTTCTTTTTTGTTAGTATAAAATTCCAACCCAATATATAATACATATTGGTAATAAAGAGATCTTTGTCCTTCCGGATATGCTGTAATCTTAATATCATCCCATAAATATTCTTTACCTTTGAATTTAATATTCGTGTCGTTTAAATAAATCGGCGACCAGAAGCCCGTGTGAAACAAATGCCACGTTCCAAAGAAAAGGAGACAAGTTGGCAAAACAGACACCCAGAATGGCAGAAAATTTGTAACAATTAAAACGATCATTGCCACATCTGCACCTAATATATAGATGCTAAAAAATAATGTTTGCCAAAAGGTAAAATAATACATTTTTTTATACATATTAACCTCCCAATGCTTAGAATATAATTCTTTTGCTTAACGCAAAAACGCGGGCGGATTCTTGTTTTCGTGTTGCGAGAAGTCTGCCGCGAGCATTTCTTTTAATTTTACAATGTCTATCTCCTTGATTGTCTCCTTGGCATACTCCAACAGATAGCGGAAGGCATCGGGTTGAGAGATGCGTTGCAAGGGGCGCGTATCGCGGTTCTCTAAATGAATGCTCAGGCCTTCCCAAAAGTCAAAGGGTGACGGCATCAGGGGTGTAAGATACCACAAAGCGTGTGCAAAGCGTCCACTTTCCAAATAGCGGTCAAGCACCTCGGCAATGTGTGTGAGGCGTTGCATTTCTTCGTATGTTATCCACTTGCTTTGCAAAACGGTATAAGGCGGTGTGGGGAGATAGCAGTATTCGTATTCCTCGGCGCGTGCGCGGAGCTCTGTTCCGTGAAGCAGTTTGAGAAAGCCCAACTGCAGCATATCCGACGAGCCGTAGGCATCGTTGAAGGATTTTGCAAAGGATGTGTAATCTTCATACGGCAGTCCTGCAATCAGGTCGAGGTGGACGTGGACATTCCCGACGTCGCGAATGCGTTTTGCGGCACCGATGACCTTTGCGGCATCAATGTGGCGAGACGAAGCGGCAAGCGTTTGGGGATTGGTGCTCTGCAATCCAATTTCGAGCTGTACCTTTCCCTTGGGAAAACGGGAAAGAATATCGAAGCTTTCTTCATTCAAAAGAGTTGCGCAAATTTCAAAATGGTAACTCTTGGTGTATTTTTCATCCAAAAGTGCGCGCCAGATGGCGTTGGCACGTTGGCGATCAGCGTTGAAGGTGCGGTCAACGAACTTGATGACCTTGCACTTGGCGTGGATTCTTTCAAACTCCAAAAGCTCGTCGAGTGTTTGTTCTACACTTTTGAAGCGCACACCGTGGGTTGCCGACGAAAGGCAATAGGCGCAGGAATAGGGGCAACCGCGCGAGGATTCATAATAAAGAATGCCGCCTGTTTCTTCCCCCTCTCGGTAATGCACGCCTGCATCCGAAAAGGTGACGGCGTCGCCACCCGAAATGCAGGGATATTCTTTGCCCTCTTTGATAGCTTGGCAGAGGGAAAGCATCGCTTCTTCTCCCTCACCGCGCACGATGGCATCGATCCAAGTGGCATTTTCAAATCTTTCAATGCCGTAGGAAACCTCGGGTCCGCCGAGCACGATGCGGCTCTTTGGCAACAATCTTTTGAGGGTCTCAGCCAGGGTAAGCATGGGCTCGATGTTCCAAATATAGCAGGAAAAGCCGTAAATATCGGCATTCTCACGGTAAAGATGCTCTAAAATGTGTGCGGTGCGGTCACGCAGGGTGTGCTCCACAAGCACGACCTCAAAGCCCGCACGCTCCAAAGGGTCGCGCAGACAGCGAATTGCTAAATTGGAATGTGAAAAAGAACCGTTCATACCAAACAGTACAATCTTCATGCGCTCCCCTCCTTTCGTTTATCATTTATTGTGGGGTTTATTTTTCAAATTGCCACGCAATGCCGAAATCGGTTTTGAGAATTTCGTACAAGTGTTCGTCAGTGATATTTTCTTCGATGTGCACAAGCTCCCCACCCTCAAAAATTTTATAGTCGCGGTCATTGATGGCGCGGCGACCGCCCCACGTTTTGATGGCGACCATGGGCGACTTGTTAAAGGGAGACGCAGGGTGCTTTTCACAATAGAACGAGGGTTGGATAAAATCGATATCGAGCTGCTCTTCCTCGGTGAAGGCATAATAGGGCTGCCACTCGTCACCGATTTTTTCATTCAGCACCCAGCCGAGGAAATCGTCTTTTGAAAAACGGAAGGTGCCATTGATGCATTCCTGCTCGATGTCCTCCTCCAAAAGGAGTGGGTTGCGCGGGGCTTCGATGCCAATGCCGACCTCTACAACATAGCGTTTGCCTTGACATTCGGTAACGATGACGCGGTGACGACGCACGGGAATTGCGGTCTCTCCCTTCAAAAAGCGGCCAAAATAGCTTTTGGCTTCAAAGCCAAGCTCCCTCAAAAGGTGCATGATTGCACCGTTCAATTCAAAGCAATAGCCACCGCGGCGGTTGGTCACGATCTTTTCAAAAAGGGCTTCTCCACTAAGATCAATGGGCTTGCCGTTCAAAATATCCAAATTCTCGTAGGGTACGGAACAAATGTGATTTTGTTGCAGCTTTTTGAGAAATTCGTAGGTATGCGACACGTCTGCGGCAGTCATACCGATGCGTTCAAGATAGCGGTTTGCGTTCATATTTTGTCTCCGTTTTGTTACTTCCCTTGTATTATAGCACGAAATAGAATAATTGTAAAGAGGGCGACGCGAGTTCGCCCTCTTTTGTTTCAAATTTATTCTTTTTCTGCAAACAGCTTTTCGCAAAATTCCTTTGTAAATGCCTCTTTTGCCGAAAAATCCATAGCCGAAGAGTAGATGTCCTCAAGGCGGAAGTGTACCTCGCGCACCTTTTCCAAGGCATCGAGTGCCTCCCCCTTGAGCGCACGGCTGATGCGGTCGGTGGCGCGGAGCTCGCGACGTATGCGCTTCATCGATGCGGTATCTACAAATCGGCGCATGCAGATGCGGTGGTGCGGGTAGTCGCATTCTTCCTCAGGACATACCACAAAAGCGACGCCGCTTTGGCAAAGGAAGATACCGTCTATCTTCTCTGCCTCGACGGGATCGTGTGATAGGCGAATGGAAAGGCGTTTTTCGGTGGCGAGTCTGCCAAGCTCCATCATGAGATACTGTGCCGCACCGTGACAGTCGACTACCACGTAGATCTCCTCTGCTTCGCAAAAATACGTATCAAATCCCACCTCACCGCGCATGCCAACCGAGTGAATGAGCGCGGGCTGTACCGTGTATTCCTCTCCGTCTGGCAGGTCGCGCATCAGCTTTTGCGCTTGCAACGCAATTCTGTTTTTGTTGATATAGGGGGACACCAAGCTATCGCGGTTGGCGCGCATATCGCCAAAGCCGCTCAAATAACGGTAAGCACGGCGGTAGGCATCTCCCTTTTCGCGTCCTAACTGCTCGATCTCCGCGCGGCGTGCGGCGAGCGCATCACTGTTCCAAAACAGGCCTAGATTGATAATATCTTCCCTTGCCCCGGGACAAGTTGGCTCAAACAGATGCGGTGCGGTGGCATCTAAAAGAGCGATGCCCTCTTTTCCCTCTTTTGTCAGTATCACCGCATCGAGAGAGCTTGGGTCGGACGAGCAATAGATGTATTCACAATTCCAATCCTTTTCGATGGCACAGTCGGATACCTCGCGCAAAAAGCGGCTCTTGCCCGTTCCGGGGCCCCCCTTGATCGCCCAAACGTGACCGATACGTGCATTTTGAAAAATCTCTTCATAATAGCTAATAAATCCCTTTGTACTGTTGGATGCGGCAAAATAGGCATTCTCGCCGGTGGTTTTAATATTCATAAGCATTCCCCCGTTCTATTTTGCTATTATTGTATGCGACACGTGGGGAAATGTTCTACTTTTTTGGTCTCTCTCATATAGTGAATTAAAAAGCACGGAGAAGATGATGCAGAATATTCAAATTGCATACAAGCATTCCCCTCTGCCCACTGTCTTGGAACGGATCTTACCGCCGCATTTTTGCGATGCTATTATTAGAACGGGGGCTAACCCCTTTGAAGAGATCCGTTTGCACAAGGGGCGACACCTCACCGTAACCTCGCGGCAAAAAAAACTCGGGTGCGGTATTATTGTGAGCGAGCGCGAGATACAAGAAATATTTACAAGAATGTGCGGCGGCTCGCTGTATGCACATGAGGAGACCATTCGACAAGGGTTCATTCCGCTTGAGGGCGGCATTCGCGCAGGCGTTTGCGGAAGTGCCGCATGTGAGGGCGGCAAGATCATTGGCGTGCACAGCGTTACGGGCTTGATGATCCGTATTCCGCACGCGATAGCGGTAGATACCGATTTTCTTTTGCGCGACTTTTTTTCGGGCAGTTCTTTTGGCGGTATGTTGATCTATTCCCCGCCCGGAGTTGGAAAAACCACGCTCTTGCGTGCCCTTGCCAAAGACGCTTCCTCTCCCCGTTACGGGCGGCACACGGTCATTGTAGACACACGCGGAGAACTCAACGTGGAGTTGAATGATCCCTCTCTCAATCTTGATATTATGAGCGGCTACCCCCGTGACACGGGCATTGAGATTGCTGTGAGAACCTTGGGAGCACAGCTCATTGTTTGTGATGAGATCGGTAGTATGGCAGATGCTCGCGCCACTCTTGGAGCAGCAAATTGCGGTGTTCCACTCATCGCCTCTGCACACGCCTCCTCGATTGAAGAGCTATTGGAACGTCCTGCTATCAAGCTTTTGCACCACGCTCACGTGTTTGGCAAATACGTGGGGCTTTCACGCCGCGCCATGGGCGGATTTGATTATAAAATAACCGATCGACGCACTATCGACACAGCAAAGGAGAAATAAAATGCTGAAATTTTTAGGTGCATTGCTAATACTTTCGGTAGGTGTTTTTGCCGCTTTTGTTTCTGTGCAATATGAAAAACGCCGCCTGACTGTTGTGGACGGGTGGATCGACCTCATTCTTTATATTCGCGGGCAGATCGATTGCTATCTTTTGCCTATTGAGGATATTCTTTCGAGCGGCGACCGTGCCTTGCTAGAGGCGTGTATGTCCCCCTCAAATGCGGCGGACTTGCCTGCCATTCTCACCTCCTGCGAGATCTACCTTGACGGAGATGCCAAGCGGACCTTGGAAAGCTTTGTACGCGAAATTGGTGCGGGATACCGCGAAGAGCAGATTAAACGGTGTGATTATTTTATTTCTTCCCTGCGTGCGCAACGCGAAAAAATTGCCGCCGCTCTGCCCTTGCGTGTGCGCCTTTGTGCCACGCTTTGCATCTGCTTGGCCCTTGCTACGGCAATTTTGCTATGGTAAACTTACAAAGATACGGAGAAAAAAGATGGATATTTCCTTGATCGTAAAAATTGCGGGCGTTGGCATTTTGGTGTCGGTCGCCTCACAGATACTCAGCAAAAGCGGGCGGGACGAGCAAGCTATGCTTGTAACCATTGCGGGTATTATTGCCACATTGATGCTCCTTGTTACTCAAATTCGGGAGCTGTTTGATATGATCGTTTCGGTTTTTGGAATGTGAGATGACGCTTTTGAAACTATGTATGGTGGCGCTTTTGATTCTGACAAGCACTAGCGTTATTCGCTCCTGGAAATCGGATTTTGTTCCTCTTGTTCGCATTGGAGCTGTGGTTTTGTTCGGCTCGTTGCTGATTGCAGGTGCCAAGCCGCTCTTATCATTGATAACGGACTTGGGAAATGGCTCGGGGACGGCACAGTACCTAGAAACAATCCTCAAGGGCTTGGGGATCGTCATTTTGACGCAGATCTCATCGGATATTTGCCGCGATAGCGGTGAGGGCACCCTTGCCTCGCATATTGAAACGGTTGGAAAGGTGGAGCTTCTGCTTTTGTGTATTCCGCTCATTCGCCAGATCCTTTCCATCGCGCAAAAGCTTTTGGATATGGGGGGATAGTGCATGCGGCGTTTTGTTTTGGCTTTCTTCTCACTGATTCTTCTTTTGTCACTTCTCTCCCCCGTTGCGTTTGCGGCGGAAGAAGGTAATGACAATCCCCTCCCCGATGCTTATCAAAAGCTATTTGAGCATTTTCCCCCTGCCATCTTGGAGCGGCTCCCCGAGGGGGCTCTTTCAAATGATGCCGAAGAGGTTGGCGGCGCAGTTGGAGAGATGAGCAGCTTTTCTTTTCTCTGCAAAACGGTGCTTTCCTTGGTGGGCTTGCGCTTGGGAGATTCCCTCAAATTACTCGCATCGGTTGTGGGAATTTTGATTTTATCCTCTGTCGGTCGCGCCTTTTGTACGTCCTTTGGAAAGCCCGAGGTCGCGCGCGCATTCTCTTTTTTGATGACCTTGATCGTCGTTGTAACCATTTTTGCAACAGGATTTGGAACGATTGAGGGAACGGTTTCTTATTTTGAGACACTCAACGCCTTTACTTCTGCATCTGTGCCGCTCATGGGTGGGCTTTACGTAATGGGCGGCAATGCCGCGGCGGCGGTGGCAACCTCGGCAGGGCTCTCCCTGTTCATGACCGTTCTTGAGGAGATCGTTGGCAAAAGCATTGTTCCCTTTTGCGGAATTTGCCTGGCACTTGCCCTCATTGGGGCTTGCGAGGGCAGCCCGCGCTTGGGTGGGCTTTTATCGGGGCTCAAAAAGAAATACACGCTGATGCTTTCCTTTTTTATGATGCTTCTTTTGGCGATGCTTTCCTCACAAACCGTTCTTGGGGCAAGTCAGGATACGCTTGCCATGCGGAGTGCAAAATTTGCCGCCGGAAATATGATCCCCGTGGTGGGCGGTTCGGTTGGCGAGCTTTTGCGCTCGGTAAGTGCAAGTGTTGGCTATATGCGAACCTCGGTTGGCATTTGCGGCGTTCTTTTGCTGCTGTTTTTGATGCTCCCCACACTGGTAGAGCTTTTGCTCGCACGCACAACGTGGCAAATTTGCTCCTTTTTTGCCGAGCTTTTGGGGTGCGACGGTGAAAAGCGGTTGCTTGACGAATTTGCATCAATTAACGGATACCTGATTGCGGCGGTTGCCATTTGCTCCTCGGTTCTCTTTCTCTCCTTTACGCTCTTAACACACTGCGCCGTGGCGCTTGCTTGACCTATGGAAAATATCAAGGCATATATTCTTTCAATTTTCGCCACCGCGCTCCTCATTACGGTGGCAGACATTCTCGCACCCTCAAGCGGTGGAGCAACCAAGCATCTCAAGCTTGTCTCTTCACTTGTGTTTATTTGTGTTTTGATCTCCCCGACCGTCTCTCTTGCCCAAAAGCTGCAAGATTTTGCAAACGGAAATTGGGAGTTTGAACTTGAGGAAGATGTTGAGGATCATTATTCTTCCGAGCTGCAAAATGCGCTTGATGATGCCTCGTTTGCATACTTTGAAGGGATGCTGAAGCAAACGCTTTGCCAAGAGTTTGCCATTGCCGAGGACGATCTGCGCGTGCGCGTGGAATGGGCAGGCACGGGCACGGAAATGCGCCCCAAAAAGGTAACGGTCATTCTTTCGGGCAAAGCGATCTGGAAAGATCCTGCAAAAATCGAGGGGTACGTCACTTCCCTTTTGGATTGCGACTGTGTGAGTGCGATTGAATAAAGTTTAATACAAAAAAATGGGAGCACCAAGGCACTCCCCTCCCCATCCTTTGTAGTTCTTTCCGTAGGGGAGGGGCTTGCTCCTCCCGAAAATTCATAATTCATGTAAATATAGGAGCTTTTATGTTCGATTTTTTGAAAAAAGGAAGTAAAACAGAAAAAGGTAAGCTGCGGCTTTATCTGTTACTTGGGTGCGGTGTGCTTGGAATTTTGTTGATTCTGTTTGGAAGTAGTACAAAAACAGCCGAAAAAGCTGCCGAAAGCTCCCCTTACAGTACCTCAACCGATGAGTTGGTGATTTATCAGGATTACCTTGAGAGGCGCATCAAAAAGCTTTGCGAGTCGGTCAGCGGTGTAAAAAACGTGACCGTTGTTGTTACCCTTTCGGGCAGTTTTGAGTCGGTCTATGCCACCGAATGGCCCGACGGAAACGAGGAATACGTCATTCTTGGCAGCGGCTCTTCTGCCTCGCCCATCTACCTCTCGCGCTCCGCTCCCGAGATCGCCGGCATCGGCATCGTTTGCTCGGGCGGAGCGAATGATCATATTCGGCGTGAGTTGATCTCCTTGTTAAGCGCGACCTTTCATATCAGTTCAAATAGAATTTATATTACAGAGGGATCTTGAAAGATTGCGGGGGAACCTTTTTCAGCGAAAAAGCGTTCCCCCGCACCCCTTCCAAAAAGCACTCGCATGAATATCACAAAATAGGGTTGTTAGTATGCGGACAGACAGTCGACGCGAGGTAAAACCTCGCTTTGGCTACCGCGAGCGGCTAGGGACCACCAACCCTATCCGCTATGAAAGTTGAATAGAAACAAATATGGGCGACCTTGGTCGCCCGCCTTTGTTTCTTATTTCCCACTCTTTTTAGAAAAAAACCACTATTTGTGGTGAAATTCTCAAAAACGCGGTTATTGACATTCCTTTTTGGGTGTGCTATCATAATAATGACGATAGGGCCCATCGTTGCAGAAAACAAAATCAGGTTATAAAAAAGGAGAAATTTATGGAACTGATGATTGCACAAAAAATTAAAAAATACCGCAAAGAACGTGAATTGACGCAAGATGCTTTGGCTTCGGCGTTGGGTGTTTCCCCGCAATCCGTTTCAAAATGGGAGTGTGGCGATGGATACCCAGATATTACCCTCTTACCCTCTATTGCGAATTATTTTGAAATTACGGTAGACGAACTGATTGGAAATGATGAAATCAGCGCAAAAGAGGATATTAAAAAGAATTATTTTAGAGTTCATCCAACGCTTGATAAGGATGCGGCTCTGGAGTTGGCATTAAAGTATAATCAAAAATATCCTCGTAATTGGCACATTGCCAACTCTCTTATGCACGAAATCGTGACCAATCACCGCGATAAGCTCGACAACTATAAACCGTTGGTTTATGAGCTTTGTGAGCGTCTTTTGAAGGAATGCACAGACAGTGTTATGCGCCGCAGTGCTATTCAATCTGTTTGCATGATCTGCCCCGAGGACGAAATCAATTTTTGGCTCAACAAGGATACCACATTTTGGCACGAGAAACGATACGAGGTTTATCAAAGGCGATACAAATTGATGGGTGACAAAAAGCAGCAGGTAATGTATCAGAACGCCAATAACTTTCTGTCCATCGCCCATATGCTGCACACCGTTCAAGAAAACCGAAACTATCGCGGTTTTCCCGATCATGCTTTGGAATGGAACAAGATGTATCTACGTTTTTTGGATACTGCATCCGACGTTTGTGAGACACAAACCATCCCCGATGGGTGGCTGCCCGAATATGCGCTTGCCTATATGCGACTTTCCTCGGCGTTTTTTGCGGTGGGTGAAACGGAGCGCGGATACGAGCATATCGAAAAAGCGATCGGCCTTGCAAAACAGTATCAAAGTATTCCCGACGGTCAGAGCATTGACCTTGGCAACAGCACCTTTTACGGTGAGACAAAAGCCGTAAAAAACAAATTTCACATTGCTTTGCCCAATGGAAAAACACTGCCTCATCTGCTCGGCATCGCGTTCTCGACTCCTCCCATTGCTCAAATAATGGAAGCCACATCCGGCTGGGAATGGTTCAATTCGGTTCGCAATGAAGAACGCTACCTCGCTTTGCTCGAAGAAGCAAAAAGTATTGCGGAATAATCAGTATTCAAAACAAACTCGTTTTTTTGGGGAAACTTTCCCTCTAAAAAACAAACGAACATTAACCAACAAAACCTCTGTATGTCATCCTGAGCGAAGTCGAAATTTCTCTGAGCGAATAGCGAGGAGAGAACCGAAAAACGCTTCGCGTTTAGAAGGGATCTCCTAACGAATTTCTGTCTCTTGCCAAAGTGAATGTTACATCCCGTGAAAAAGCCACCAAGATTTCAAGCGAGATCCCGCTTCGCCTTGTGGCTCGCGCTTTTACCTCGTTCTTCACTCGGTAAAAGTTCGACTACGCTCAGGATGACAGACAGTGGGTTTATTGGTTTATATTCGTTCGCTTTCGGGATGTCGTGGGCGCCATCCCCTACCAATGCAAATATGAAGATACGAAAACCACGGCTCGTTTGGAGTCGTGGTTTTGTCATAATTTTTCATTCAATCCATTTCTCTGCGTTTAGAGTTGTAAATTACAAAAGGAATAATACATAAGATCCCTATTGTTCCCACTATCATTACTGTATTGAACAACCAACTTGGAATGATAGATTTGTTCCAAATGAACAACTCGTAGACCACCCCAAAAATTCCTGCAGGCAACACCAAACACATTCCTATTGCAAAAAGAATTTCTGTTATTTTCTTCATCATAAATTCTCCGATTGATATATTTATCAGTTTTATTATATCATAAAACTTCGGAAATGTAAAGAGACCTCATATTAAAATATTTTTAGTGAGTGCTTTTTTGAGGGGGCTTGTGGGGACTTTTTTCGCGAAAAAAGTTCCCCCAAAAAACGCGCCCCAAAACCAAAAACGTGAGGACTTCCCTTTTGTGGGGATTCCTCACGTTTTTTGTGGACATTTTAGCGAATGTCTACGTTTACTTTTTTGCCGCTATTGACGGAAGCAGCCTTCATTACGGAACGGATTGCTTTTGCAATCTTACCGTGTCTGCCGATTACCATACCCATATCGTCGGGAGCTACGGAGAGGGTGAGAGTAATGGTCTTTTCATCCTCTTCCTGTACCACCTTAACCTCATCGGGAGAATCGACGATTGCTTTGGCAATGTTAAGAAGTGTTTCTTGAAGGTTAATCATAGTGCTGTGTCTCCTTATCGGACGGCTCAGTCAACGATGCCACTCTTCTTCAAAAGGGACTTAACAGTTTCGGTGGGTTGTGCGCCGTTAGCGATCCACTTCTTTGCCTTTTCTGCGTCAATCTTGATTTCAGCGGGCTCGGTAAGGGGGTTGTAGTAACCGATCTCCTCGATGAAGCGACCGTCTCTGGGAGAACGGCTGTCTGCTACGATTACGCGATAGAAGGGTGCTTTCTTCATACCCATTCTTCTCAGTCTCATTTTTACTGCCATGGTTTGTTTCCTCCATAAATTAAAAAAATATTTTTATTTTTGTTTTTTCTTGATTTATCATGAACGGTGAAATCAGAAAGGCATCTTCATTCTACCGAGCATTCTCTTACCTTGCTTGGTTTTACCCATGTTGGTAAACTGCTTCATCATTTTGAGCATTTGCTCAAATTGCTTGAGAAGCTTGTTGACCTCCTCAACCGAGGTGCCCGAGCCCGCCGCAATTCTCTTTTTGCGAGATGCGTTGATGATGTCGGGGCGTTCTCTTTCGGCTTTGGTCATCGAGTGAATGATCGCCTCGGTGTGTGCCATTGCCTTTTCGTCAATTTTGAGGTCCTTCATCGCACCGGGCTTTACACCGGGCATCATACCCATCAGCTGCTCGAGATTGCCCATATTTTTGAGCTGACCGAGCTGATCAAGGTAATCGTCCAAGGTGAAGGTCTGCTGACGCATCTTTTGCTCCAGCGCCGCCGCCTGCTTTTCGTCATAAGCCGCTTGCGCCTTATCGATGAGGGTGAGCACGTCGCCCATACCGAGAATACGCGATGCCATACGGTCGGGGTGGAAGGGCTCGATGGTATCGAGCTTTTCGCCCATACCCACAAACTTGATGGGCTTGCCCGTGACGTAGCGGATAGAAAGTGCCGCACCTCCTCTGGTGTCGCCATCGAGCTTTGTGAGAATAACGCCCGTGATGTCGAGCAGGTTATTAAAGGTTTCGGCAACATTAACCGATTCTTGACCGATCATAGAGTCGACGGTCAAAAGAATTTCATCGGGGTTGACCTCTGCCTTGATATTTTTGAGCTCATCCATGAGCACTTCGTCGATTTGCAGACGACCTGCGGTATCGATGAAGACCATATCATAGCCCTTTTGGTTTGCATATTTAATAGATTCCTTTGCAATCTCTACGGGAGAGACCTTGTCGCCCATGGTGAACACGGGAATATCCAGCTTTTCACCAACGACTTGCAGCTGCTTGATTGCTGCGGGACGGTAGACGTCACCTGCAACCAGAAGCGGACGTTTGCCCTGCTTTTTATACATTCCCGCAAGCTTGCCTGCATGGGTCGTTTTACCTGCACCCTGCAAGCCGACCATCATAATAACTGTGGGGGGCTTGGATGCAATGGTGAGCTTGGCTTGGGAGCCGCCCATGAGGCGTGTGAGCTCCTCGTTTACGATCTTAACGACCTGCTGAGCAGGAAGCAAGGAATCGAGCACCTCGGAACCAACTGCGCGCTCGGAAACGATTTTAATAAAATCACGAACTACCTTAAAGTTAACGTCAGCTTCAAGCAGTGCGAGCTTGATCTCTCGCATGCCCGCCTTAACGTCGGCCTCGGTAAGCTTACCCTTGTTGCGAAATTTCTTAAAGGCGTTGTTTAGCTTTTCGCCCAAACTTTCAAACATTTACGCACTCCTTTCGTCTATTACCCTCCAACGGTTTCCAAAAGCTTTTGAGCGGACTTGCGAACCTCGCCCGCAATGCCCTCTTGCTCCATTAAAGAAATCAGCTGTTCGGTTTGCTCCTCCAAGGTTTGAAAACGCTTGGCAAGCCCCAGCTTTTCCTCATAGAACATAAGCTCCTCGCCCGCCTTTTTGATCAGCTCGCGAACACCTTGTCTGGAAATGCCGATCTCCTCTGCAATTTCTGCCAAGGAAAGATCATCGTTGTAATAGTAGTCCAGCACCGTTCTTTTCCGCTCCGAGAGCACGTCGCCGTAAAAATCGAGCAAATAACCGATTTCAAGGTTTTTTTCAAACATCTGTTTTCACCTCCAAATGGGTGTAAAGCAAATTGCTTTACATAGTATACCATAAGAGTTTCCTTTTGTCAACACTTTTTTGAAAATTTTTTCGTCTTTTTTTCGTTTTTGTTGCAGTTATGCTTAAAATATGATATAATGAAGAAAAAACCAAGGAGAACGCTATGAGAACCGACACTTGGATAAAGAAAAACATGCCAAAAATGAACGGTAAAACCGTTGCCATCAGCGGTGCAACGGGTGGAATCGGACAAGAACTTTGCCGTCACCTTGCCGCCCTGGGAGCGAATTTGTTGCTCCTTGACCGCAACAGTGAACGCTCAAACGCTTGGATTGAAAAGCTCAAGGTAGAGTTCCCCACTCTCGATGCGCGACACTTGCGCCTTGACCTTTCGGATTTTAATACGGTTCGTTCTGTTACCGAAGAATTGCTTGCATCTCCTCCCGATTATTTGATCTTCAATGCGGGGGCATATCACATTCCGCGCTATACTTGTGACACAGGACAAGACAACGTTTTTCAAATCAATTTTGTAGCTCCCTACTACATGGCACGCACGCTTCTGCCCGTCATGCGCGAGCGCGGCGGTCGCATTGTAGCGGTTGGCAGCATTGCGCACAACTATTCGCACATTGATCTTGACGATGTTGAGTTCTTAACGCGCAAGCAGTCCTCAAAGGTTTACGGCAATGCAAAACGCTTTTTGATGTTCTCGCTGTTCGGTCTTGACAAGGACGGCAACACGATTACCGTGGCGCACCCGGGTATTACCCTGACAAACATCACCGCGCACTACCCCAAGTTGATTTATGCCATCATCAAGCACCCGATGAAGGTGATTTTTATGTCTCCGCGTCGCGCGTCTCTTTCCATTCTTGCGGCGATGGTGCAGGATGCGAAGCAAAACGAGTGGTTCGGTCCTTCTCTCTTTGACATTTGGGGATTGCCCAAAAAGAAGCTTCTCAAAACTTGCTCGGCTGATGAGGCGGCACAGATTTGCATTGAAGCGGAGAAAATTGTTGAAAATCTGAAGCAAAAGGACAACTGAATCGGTAGGGGCTGGCGCCCTCGACAGCCCACTCTTTGCTTACTGTAATCATTTATCTTTTGGGACGTCGAAGGCGCCGTCCCCTACGAATTGTTAAATAAACCTCGAAAGGAGAAAGCAAATGTCAAATTACGAATTTACATCCAAAACCTTGATAGAAAAAGGCTGGTCTGGCGACAAAAAATACTGCGCTATCGATGCTAACGGCAACAAATTTTTGCTCCGTGTTTCTCCTATCGAGCAATACGAGCGAAAGAAAAGCGAATTTGAGTTAATGCAGCAAGTAGCGGCTCTCGGTATTCCCATGTG
Organism: Eubacteriales bacterium; assembly: GCA_045656885.1. Lineage (GTDB taxonomy): Bacteria > Bacillota > Clostridia > Oscillospirales > CAG-272 > UMGS1865. The sequence continues at coordinate 67,936 of JAZORZ010000001.1, read as the reverse complement.
CAAGCCGTTGGAGTTTGGCACATCTGACGAGGGCGTTTACTCTGTTCAAACTTGGATAAATGGTGTTGATGCAGAAGAAAATATACACCACTACACAAGTGAAGAACAGTATGCTTACGGCTTTGCATCGGGGCAAATACTCAAACAAATTCATACGATTCCCGCCCCCGAAGGCGGTGAGGATTGGGAAACCTATTTTAATCGTAAGGCAGACCGCAAAATCAAAATGTATGAGGAATGTCCTATCAAATGCGAGAAAGGTCAAGCGTTTATCGACTATATCAACGCCAACCGACATTTGCTCAAAGGCAGACCGAGAACCTATCAGCACGGTGATTATCACATTGGAAACATGATGATCGGCATGGATAAAAAACTCTATATCATTGACTTCAACAGAAACGACTTTGGAGACCCTTGGGAAGAATTCAACCGCATTGTTTGGTGCGCGCAAGCCGCTCCCCACTTTGCCAGCGGAATGGTGAATGGATATTTTGAAAACGATGTTCCTATGGATTTTTGGAAATTGCTGGCACTTTACATCGCCAGCAACACCTTATCTTCTGTCCCGTGGGCGATTCCGTTTGGCGAAAAAGAAATTGCGGTTATGCTCAATCAAGCCAAGGATGTGCTCTCGTGGTATGACAATATGAAAAATCCCGTGCCGAGTTGGTATGTGGGGACTGTTCACAAATAAAAATTCAAAAAGGAGAAAAAGCAAATGGTCAACATCTTACTGGAAGGTTATGAAATAGATGCCCCATGGCTTTATGAAGAATTAAAGAAATATATAAAACCAATACACAAGGTGGCTGTTGTTGCCTTCTCTTTCCGCGATAGTCGCGTAAAATCTCTTGCAGATTGGAATGTCCTGTACAGCAAAGAAAACGGTAGATTTTACGGTGGAATTGTAAACGGCTTTACCGCATATGGAATCTCCGAAGAAAACATTTCGTTTGTCAACTATTTTGCCGATACAAAAGAATCTGCGAGGAGAAAGATTGAAAATGCAGATATTGTCTATTTCCTCGGCGGCTTACCCGACAGAATGATGGATCGCATCAAAGAATTTGAACTTCAAGATGTTTTGATGAAGCACAACGGCATTGTTATGGGGTATAGCGCAGGTGCGGTTATCCAACTTGCGGAATACCATATTTCCCCCAGTGATGATTATCCCGAATTTGGATATTATGAGGGATTACCGTATTTGAAAGATTTTTATCTTGAAGTGCATTATGAGGAGACTGCCTCACAAAAGGCGGCTATTGAGAAAGTTATGACAGAACGCAAAAAGACTGTCTATGCAACCTCCCTTATGAAAGGCGCAATCCTGGTGGATAATGGAAATATTCGATTGATCGGAAACGTAAAAGAATATAAACAAGCATAAATTGTGCACTTTCTATTGACAAACCGTCAAAAATGATGGTATAATTCTTTTAATATAGAGTTCCTTTTTGAAAGGAGTTATTGTTTATGAAAAATGGATTTTTGAAGGTTGCCGCCGCCACTCCCGTGGTGCGCGTGGCTGACACAAAAGCAAATGCCGAGGCGCATATCGCGCTGGCGCAAAAGGCGTACGGTGAGGGTGTGCGCGTGCTTGTGTTCCCTGAATTGTCTCTCACAGGGGCTACCTGTGGGGATTTGTTTGCGACCGACACACTCTTGAATGCCGCAATCGACGCGCTCAAGGCATATCTTGATGCTACCCAAACATTGGATATGGTATCGATTGTGGGACTGCCCCTCTCGGTTGGTGCTCAGATCTCCAATGTTGCCGCTGTTTGCCACATGGGAGAGGTGCTTGGTTTTGTTCCCAAAACGCGCACTCGCCGTAATGCACGTCAATTTGCGGCTGCTCCCGATCTCTCGCACGAGATCGTATGGAATGGCAAGCCCGTCATACTAGGTACACAACAGGTCTTTTCCTGCTCTATTCTCCCCTCACTGGTTTTGGCAGTGGAGATCGGAGAAGATATCCAAGAGCTCTACGCGCCCTCTCTTTGGCACAGTGAGGCGGGTGCTACTGTCATTTGTCACCCTGCGGCAATGCCCGAGATCGTGAGCAAAAAGCCCGCACTTGACGTCATTCTTTCCGCGCACACCGCGCGCACGCACACCGCTTATATCACATCTCTTGCAGGTGACGGTGAATCGACCACCGACAACGCCTTTGGCGGCAAGAAACTCGTGGTTGAGAACGGTGAAGTTGTAGCCGCGTCTGTTCCCTTTGACGGCTCGGAGCTTTTGATTACCGAAATTGATCTGGAAAGACTGATGCACGATCGCAGAGTCTCCGATTTTTGCGAAATTGATGATTGCTACACCAAAGTTCCTTTCTCTCTTGAAATTGCAAAAACAAAGCTGACACGCAAATTTGACGCCACACCTTTTTTTTCGGTAGCGCCCGCTGAGCTTGCCGCACACTGCGAGCGCGTATTAACCATCGCCGCGGCAGGACTCAAAACGCGCATTGTTCGCGCGTGGGCAAAAAAGATTGTGGTTGGCATTTCGGGTGGTCTTGACTCCACCTTGGCGCTCTTGACAATGGTTCGCGCAATGGACTCTCTTGGCCGCCCGCGCACAGATATTGTTGCAGTGACAATGCCCTGCTTTGGCACGACCGCGAGAACTAAAAGCAATGCGACCGTTCTTTGCGAGGAATTGGGTGTCACCTTCCGCTGTGTGGATATTTTTGATGCAGTTAACGTGCACTTCGGCGATATTGGACACGATCCCGCCGTTCGCGACGTCACCTATGAGAACGCGCAGGCGCGCGAGCGCACGCAGGTGCTGATGGACATTGCCAACGAGCTCGGCGGTATGGTCATTGGTACGGGTGACCTCTCGGAGTTGGCGCTCGGTTGGGCGACCTACAACGGAGACCATATGTCGATGTACGGCGTGAATGCTTCTATTCCCAAAACGCTTATTGGTCACGTGGTAAGACACTGTGCAAACGAGGCAAAGGCAAACGGACAGGATAAAGTTGCGGCGGCGCTCTATGACATTCTCGACACGCCCGTCTCGCCCGAATTGCTCCCTGCCGATGCCGACGGAAAGATTGCACAAAAGACCGAGGACTTGGTTGGCCCTTACGAGTTGCACGATTTCTACCTTTATTATTTCATTCGCTACGGCTTTGCCCCCAAAAAGCTTTACCGCATGGCACAGTCCGCTTGGGGTGAAAAGTATAGCGACGAGGTGCTGAAAAAGTGGTTGCAAGTGTTCTTCAAGCGATTCTTTGCACAGCAGTTTAAGCGTTCTTGTTTGCCTGACGGACCGCAGGTTGGTGAAATTTCGCTCTCGCCAAGAGGTGCGTGGCAAATGCCCTCGGATGCCGCAAGTACTTTGTGGCTTGCCGAAATTGAAAAGCTCTAATCAATTTTATAAAAAAGATAGCCCCGAGGGTGTTCCCTCGGGGCTTGTTTTTTTAGTTATCGGTTTCTTTTGTGGGTTGTTGGGGTTCCTCTTGCGGGGTTACCTCTTGTGCTTCTTCCTTTTGGGGTTGTTGTTCGGGTTTGGGATCGTCGCCGCGCTTGAGGGCTTCGATCTCTTGGCGAATGGCATCGAGCTCGTTTTTCTTTTCTGCTTTTTCTTTTTTGAAGGAAGCTTCCAGCAGCCAGAATGCCATGCCGAGCAAAACGAGAGTTCCCACGGGGGTTTTGATGAGGTGGACGATATAGCCGACAAACGGAATGGCGAGGGCTACCCTGCCCTTGATGTTGGCAAGAGTAATGGGGGCGTCGTCGCTTGAGTTGGCATCGCCGCGCGTGATGATCTCCTCGCCGTTGATGGCAATGATGCGGTGCACCACTGCAGTGCGCTGGTTTTGAAAGACCACAACGTCGCCAACCTCGTAGCTATCTTGTGCAACAACAACCAAGAGGTCGTCAACCGAAAGCTCGGGCTCCATGCTGCCCGAGAGGACAACGGTAAGACCAAAGCCAAACGGCATTGGCACCGCGTTGCCGCCCAGCATGCGCGCGTTCATGGAGTAAACGCTCAGTCCGATGAGCGCCGCAAGCAGCACGAGGAGTGATATACGAATAATGGATCTGTAAGGATTTTTCAAGGTAAGCTCCTAAATTTATTTGTAAATTTAGTTGGGGGTGATAACGACTACGCCGCCTGCGGCGGTGATGATTCTTCTCGCCTCGGGAGAAATGCTTTGTGTAAATACGATAAAGGATTTGCTGAATTGATAATTGGGGCTTGCAGTGATGTGCATTGCACTTGCCGTAAGGGGAACGATGCCCATTTGCTTGAGGGTGACAAGGTTGATAAACGCGCCGCCCGAGAAGTGCGAATCAAGCAAAGCAAGGTCGATTTGTGCCACGAAAGGTGCGCCTTGACGCTCGTAAACAGGTGCCGCGGGTGCGCCCACGGGAAGCTCGTCAACGGCGTTGTTGAGTTCGTCCTTGCGCTTTTTGATCAGAATAATGATGATAATGATGGCGATGATCAGGAGAATGATAGCTGCTACGGCAATAACAATATTTTTGCCGTGGTCGGGGTGGCCGTCCCAGCCGCCGTTAGCACCCAGCGAGGTGTTGGCTACCGAATGGAAGGAAAAGCTAATTTCAACTCCGGCCTCTCTTTCTTGGTTGCCGAGTTGGGTATCCCACTCGTCGTCGCCGCCCTCATAGGGCCATTGCCATTCAAAAACAAACTCGCCTGCCTCTGCCTTTTTGAGGGTGCCCTTGTGGCTGAACTCGCGCAGGGCTTGCAAAGATACCCAATCGTTTGCAGAGCCGAGCAAATATTTGCCGTCGGCGGTACGCATACGCACCAGCATGGGCAAGTTGTTGGTTGCAAAGAATTTGACGTTGGGGTCAATTTCATAGTCGATTGCATATTCGTCGGCGTTACGCAAACGAATAGTATACTCGGCGTTGGTGCCGGGGGCAATGACCTTGCTGGTATCGGCACTTTGCACCACTATCTCGCCGTTTGCACCGGTGTAGTAGACCGAAAAAATGTTGACCTCGGCCTCGTTATCTACCTTGAGGGCGACCTCACGCTTATCCTGTTGCGCGTAATCGACCAAGCAAAAGGAAAGAACGGCTACCGAGAGGAGAAAAAGAATGATGATAATAGTAAGAAAGATTTTATGGCGCTTTGCAAGGGCTACTTGAGGGTCATCTAATTGGGAACTATCTTGCACGGCTTTTTCAATCTGATCCATTGTCTTTTCTCCTTTCGTCAAAAATTTTTTTGGCTTTTCACAACAATCAAGCGCTTGATTGCTATGAAAAACCAAAAATAGCATATTTTATATCCCCCCTCCCCCAAGCCACGGTGGGTTGGGGGGATATTGTAAAAAATTAAAGTTTAGGTAAATTTATATTGGCTAATGATTAGTTGATTTGGGTTACGATGGTTTTTACGGTCAGCTCAATAGTAGCTGCATTACCAGCAGCGGCTTGATTTCCAAGCTTGGTGTCCTTTAAGTCAGTAGCTTCATCAACAAAATAAGCCCATTCCCAAGTTACTTCAAGAGATTCCGCAGATACTGTGGAAAGATCGGTACCAGCTGCATACTCTTTAGTAAAGGCATTAATTGCTCCTTCAACAGCTGCCTTAAATTCAGCTGCAGAAGCATAGGTTGCACCCTTGAAAGACGTACCATTAACTTTAATGATAATGGGGCAATAGTACACGGAGTCTACAAGCCAATTATCAGAAAGTGTCAAAGTAGCTTGATAAGTAACTTTAACGGCAACTTCAGGAGTACCGGTAAGGGTCATCTTCGCCATAGAGCCACTCATGCCAGGAGCAACAACGTTATCGGTGTCAGCAGAAAGAACGGTATTTGCGGTTACACCATTAACAAGACCCTCTTCGGATGTTGCAAATGTTTCGCCATTAGCAGTAATTGTAACACCAAACTTTGCTACGCGAGCAGTATCAGAACCGGTTGCATTGGTGGTGTACTTTGCGAAAGTGCCGGAAATAGCACAGGTTGTCATCAGAACTGCTACCAACAAAGCGGAAGCAACTCTCATCATTACGTTTTTCTTCATAGTAGGAATTCCTTTCTTTAGAAAAAAGATTATTCTTCCCTAACCCGAGGGAATGTGATTTTTGGCGATGGTTTACCGTAAGATTTCATCGCCGAAAAATCTTATGGTTTTTATGCATTCATCTCGCGGCGTGGCTTCCGTGGGAAGAATAACAAGTTTTATATATTGTGAGGCAATGCCTCATAATACCGAAAAAGATAAATGGGGATTGTTTTTTACAATCCCTCAGTCAGCCGTTCGGCTGACAGCTCCCTTTACACAAGGGAGCCCTTTTGGGGTAAGCTTTTCGCTAAACTGATTGAAATAAATGTTATAAACGGTTTGCTGAACAGGAACAATACAGAAGTATTTCTTTGAATCACAATCCCTCCGTCACGCTATCGCGTGCCACCTCCCTTTACACAAGGGAGGCATTTGGTTGGGCTTTGCTCCAAAGTTATCAAATCAATTTTTGTAAAGTTGTTTACTGAACAAAATAATGCAGCTACATTACGGTATGGCTCCCTTGTGTAAAGGGAGCTGTCAAATGCGTAGTCATTTGACTGAGGGATTGTCTACAGGAATTTGAGATTATTCCTCTTTTTGGGGTTCGGGGGTGGTGTCCTCTTGGGGAGCGATTTCGGGCTCTACCTCGGGGGCAACCTCAACGGGTGTTTCAACAGGTGTTTCAACGGGGACTTCTACGGGTGTTTGCTGTGCGGCTCTTTCTGCCTTGAGGGCTTCGAGCTCGGCACGGAGTGCATCAACGTCGCTGGTCTTGTTCTTATCGTACATACGGCGACGAATAATATCGTAACCAACGAACAACAGAATGGGAACAACTACGCAAACAATCAATCCGCCCGGCTTTTGCATTGCCATTGCAACGTTACCTGCGCCACCAAAGCGCGTGCCGGAATATTTGCCAATGATCTTATCCACCTCGCGGAGCTTGCCGTCGGCGGTGGGGTTGTTAATACCTTGGGTGCGATACTTTACGGTGTCACCCTCTTTAATGACCTCAATAATTTTATGCGTCCAAATGGTGGTGTAATCATCTTCGGCTGCATAAAAGGAGATAACGTCGCCTTCTTGCAGGTTGTTGGCATCTACTACCTTGGTGAAAATGAGGTCGCCTTTTTTTATGTCAGGATACATGGAGTCGGAAAGGACGATAAGCGGAACAACGCCCGCAAAATCAGGTACTTCATCTTTGTTGATGAAGCTCTTGATTATCAACGTGCAGTTGACAATGAGGATTGGAACGAGGATAACGCAAAGAACAATACCAATAATTGTGAGTGTCCGTTGTCTAACATCCACTTTTTGGTTGTTGTTTGTTTCGTTAGTTGACATATTATTTTCCTTCCTATTTATATTCTTTATCAGGATACAAAAAAATGGATAGTTTATTATACAACATTTTTACATATATGTCAAGTAAATTTATGCAAAAAAACGCGAAAATTTGCAAAAGTTTTAACGATCAACCGTTTTTAGGGGTGTTTTTTTACACATTTTGCCAAAAAATCGCACACATCTTGCAAAAAATTGAAGCAGAGATAACTTCCCTTGCCATTTTTGGGGCTGCAAAAAGAGCACCGACACGGCGTGTCGGTGCTCTTTTTTTATTTGTCCCAAAGGACGATTTCTTTTTTTTGGAGCGTCGCTTTCATATCGATGATGCGTTGGTTTGAGGAGCCGCGAAAACGCAAGGAAATATCCTTGAGCGCTTTTACGTATCTGCCGTCTACCAAAACATCGATGAGCGAGAGCATCTCGTCGGTCGCGTCGCATCGGGGGTAGCTTCCCTCTTTCCACAATTCCTCGTCAAGGGTAAAGCCCGTAAAGCACCAAACGGTCTTATCGGGGCATTCCTCGCGAAAGCGATGCAGGAAGGAAACAAGTGTGGGCTGATTCTTTGGCTCAAACGGCTCGCCGCCAAGCAAGGTCAAGCCGTTGATGTAATAGGGCTTGCAGGATGCGATGATCTCGTCCTCAACCTCGCGCCCAAAGGGCTTGCCATAGGCAAAATCCCACGTTTGGGGTTGAAAACACTCCTCGCAGTGGTTTGTACAGCCCGATACGAACAGTACCGTGCGTACCCCTTCCCCATTGGCGATGTCGTTTTTTTTAAGTTCACAGTAGTTCATAATTACAGATGCAGTACGCGCTCCTTGATCTCTTGCGTTCTGCCCTGATTCCAATACTGCGTACCGATGTAGCCGCAGGTACGGCGCGCTACGTTCATTTTGCTTTGGTCGGTGTTACCGCACTTGGGGCACTTCCAAATGAGCTTGCCGTCAACCTCTACGATGTCAATTTCGCCGTCCCAGCCGCACTCTTGGCAGTAGTCGGACTTGGTGTTCAGCTCGGCATACATAATGTTATCGTAGATGAAGCGCATAACCTGCAGGACTGCCTCGAGGTTTTGTTGCATGTTGGGAACCTCAACATAGCTGATTGCGCCACCGGGAGAAAGTTGCTGGAACTGTGCCTCAAACGCCAGCTTAGAGAAGGCGTCGATCTCCTCGGTTACGTGAATGTGGTAGCTGTTGGTGATATATCCCTTATCGTTGATGCCGGGAACGACACCGAATCTCTTTTGCAGGCACTTTGCAAACTTATAGGTGGTGGATTCGAGCGGCGTGCCATACAAGCTGAAGTCGATGTTGTGCTCTGCCTTCCACTTTTTGCAGGCATCGTTGAGGTACTGCATAACGCTGAGCGCAAAGGGGGTAGCCGCGGGGTCGGTGTGGCTCTTGCCGGTCATGTACTTAACGCACTCGTAAAGACCTGCATAGCCGAGAGAAATGGTGGAATATCCGCCAAAGAGGAGCTTATCGATGGGCTCGCCCTTCTTCAGCCGTGCAAGTGCGCCGTATTGCCACAAAATGGGAGCAACGTCGGAGCGAGTGCCCTTCAATCTCTCGTGGCGGCACATGAGTGCCTTGTGGCAAAGCTCGAGGCGCTCGTCAAAGATCTTCCAGAATTTTTCGATGTTTCCGCCCGAGGAAAGTGCTACGTCGGGCAGGTTGATGGTAACAACGCCTTGGTTGAAGCGGCCGTAGTACTTGGGCTTTCCGTTCTCGTCAACGTAAGGAGTCAGGAAGCTGCGGCAACCCATGCAGGTGTAGCAGTGACCTTCCCCATTCTTGTCAACCTTGAGCTCAAGCATCTTCTTCTCAGAGATGTAGTCGGGAACCATACGGCGCGCGGTGCACTTTGCCGAAAGCTTGGTAAGGTAGTAGTAAGGAGAATCCTCGTGAATGTTCTGCTCCTCCAAAACGTAGATGAGCTTGGGGAACGCGGGGGTAACGTAAACGCCTTCTTCGTTCTTAACGCCCTCGTAGCGTTGCAGGAGAGTTTCTTCAATAATAATAGCGAGGTCTTTCTTTTCTTGCTCGTTGCGAGCTTCGCCAAGGTACATAAACACGGTAACAAAGGGTGCCTGACCGTTGGTGGTGAGCAGAGTTACAACCTGATACTGAATGGTTTGAACGCCCTTGCTGATCTCTTCGCGCAAACGCTTTTCAACGATTTTGGAAAGTTGCTCGTCGTTCAGCTCAGTGCCGATAGATGCCATTTCCTCTTTGACAGCTCTTGTGATTTTTTCGCGGCTTACCTGTACAAAAGGTGCGAGATGTGTGAGCGAGATGCTCTGGCCGCCGTATTGGTTACTTGCAACCTGTGCAATGATTTGTGTTGCGATGTTGCAAGCAGTGGAAAAGCTGTGGGGACGCTCGATCATCGTGCCAGAAATGACTGTTCCGTTTTGGAGCATATCCTCAAGGTTAACGAGATCGCAGTTGTGCATGTGCTGTGCGTAGTAGTCGGCATCGTGGAAGTGGATAATACCCTCTTCGTGTGCCTGAACGATCTCCTCGGGAAGGAGCAAACGGGTGGTAATGTCGCGGCTGACCTCACCTGCCTTATAGTCGCGCTGTACGCTGTTGACGGTGGGGTTCTTATTTGCATTTTCTTGCTTGGCTTCTTCGTTGCAGCACTCAATTAAGCTCAAAATCTTTTCATCGGTGGTGTTGGAGCGGCGAACAAGGGCACGGGTGTAGCGGTAAGTAATATACTTTTTTGCTACCTCGTAAGCACCGTGTGCCATGATCTGGGACTCGACCAGATCCTGAATCTCCTCTACCTCGGGGGCGCGGTTCATGCGGATACAACTCAGCTCCACCGCCTCGGCGATGCGTTTGATCTGCATGGGTGTCATTCTTGCGTCTTCTTCAACAGCTTCGTTTGCCTTCGTAATGGCGGTAATGATCTTACTGATATCGAACGTAACTTCGGAGCTGTTTCTCTTAATAACCTTCATTTTCTCCTCCTTTTGTTTATAATTTACAAAATATATGCAAGCAAATTTGTCACATTTAACAACGCCTTTGCTAATATGCCTAAAGGGTATCTATATTATACCATATTTTGTGTTTTTGTCAAGGGCAAAACACTATATTTTGTGGTTTTTCGACAAGTTAATTTTTTGACAAAGATGCGACAAATGTTGCTTTTTTGGTCAAAAATTGCGCTTTTTTGAGGGCAAAAAAGAAGCCGCACAAGACCTGCCTGAGCTGCCTGTGCGACTTCTTTCCTATTATAATAGTGTGGCTTGTTTTGACGGTCAAATAGAGTCGTCGGTAGCGGCGTGCGCCTCCTTGATTTTTTGCAGATCGAACGGTGTTGTTTGGTAAACAAAGTAGTTGAGCCAGTTGCAATAGAGGAGGTTTGCCGAAGAGCGCCACGTGGAGACGGGTGCTTTTGTGGGATCGTTATCGGGATAGTAGTTTTTGGGAATTTCGATGGGTTTGTTTGCATTGACATCGCGCCAATATTCGCGTCCCAGGGTTTCGGCATCGTACTCGGGGTGACCTGTAATAAAGATCTGTCTTCCCTTCTTAGTCGAGAGCGCAAACACGCCTGCCTCGGGTGAGGATGCCAAAATTTTGAGTCCGGGAATATTCTCAAGATCCTCGCGGTCGATGGTGGTGTGGCGGGAATGCGGAACCATAAAGACATCATCAAAGCCGCGGAAGAGCATAGAACGCTTGTAGTCGGCAATGTGCGGGAATACGCCGAACATTTTTTTATCAAGAGTCTTCTTCTTGACGCCAAAGTGGTAGTAAAGTCCCGCTTGTGCTCCCCAACAAATGTGGAAGGTGCTATGTACGTGCGTTGTGCTCCACTCCATAATTTCGCAAAGCTCGTTCCAATACTCCACTTCTTCAAATTCGAGCATCTCAACGGGTGCGCCTGTGATCACGAGACCGTCGAAATAGCGATCCTTCACCTTATCAAAGGTGGTATAAAACGCCAAGAGATGATCCTCGGAGGTGTTTTTGGATTTGTGAGAGCTTGTATGCATCAGCGTCAGCTCCACCTGCAAGGGGGTGTTACCCAAAAGACGGGAGAGCTGCGTTTCGGTATCGATCTTGGTGGGCATGAGATTGAGCATCAAGATCTGCAAGGGACGGATATCCTGCTTCCCTGCTCGCTCGTCGGTCATAACAAAGATGTTTTCCTCGGCGAGCGTTTTGGTTGCAGGCAATTGATTCGGAATTTTAATGGGCATTCTGTCCTACTCCTTCATATTTATATATACAAACATTAGATGGATTCAAGTGCTTGTTTCAGATCGGCAATAAGATCGTCGGCGTTTTCAAGTCCGCAAGAGTAGCGAACGAGGTCACCCGATACGCCTGCTGCGAGGAGCTCTTCATCACTCATTTGTCTATGCGTTGCACTTGCGGGATGCAGACAGCAGGTGCGCGCGTCGGCAACGTGCGTCTCAATTGCGGCAACTTTAAGATGCTTCATAAACTTCTCTGCCGCGCTTCTGCCGCCCTTAACGCCAAAGCTGACAACGCCGCAGGTGCCCTTGGGCATGTACTTTTGAGCGATATCATAGTATTTGTCACCTTCAAGGCCCGCATAGGTCACCCAAGTTACATTGGGATGAGATTTGAGAAATGTTGCAACCGCGAGACCGTTGGCACAGTGACGCTCCATGCGGACGTGCAAGCTCTCAAGACCGAGATTCAGCAAGAATGCACTCTGCGGTGCGGGAGTGGAACCGAAGTCACGCATGAGCTGTGCGGTCGCCTTGGTAATGAATGCCCCACCCTGACCGAACTTTTCGGCATAAACGATGCCGTGGTAGCTATCGTCGGGGGTGCAAAGACCGGGGAATTTTTCGGCATTTGCCATCCAATCAAAGTTGCCCGAGTCAACGATGCATCCGCCAACAGCCGCGCCGTGACCGTCCATATATTTGGTGGTGGAGTGCGTTACGATGTCGGCGCCCCACTCAAAGGGACGGCAGTTGATGGGAGTTGCAAAGGTGTTATCGATGATAAGCGGAACGCCGTGTGCGTGTGCCGCCTTGGCAAATTTTTCGATATCCAGAACGGTGAGCGCGGGGTTTGCAATGGTCTCGCCGAATACTGCCTTGGTGTTGGGACGGAAAGCCGCCGCAAGCTCCTCCTCGGTGCAATCGGGGGAAACGAAGGTGAAATCGATACCCATCTTCTTCATGGTAACCGAGAAAAGGTTAAAGGTGCCGCCATAGATGGTGGAGGCGGAAACCACGTGGTCGCCACAGGTGGCGATGTTGAAAACGGCATAGAAGTTTGCCGCCTGACCCGACGAGGTCAGCATTGCGGCAGTTCCACCCTCAAGCTCGCAGATCTTGGCTGCAACGGTGTCGCAGGTGGGATTTTGCAAGCGAGAATAGAAGTAACCCGATGCCTCAAGGTCAAACAACTTTGCCATATCCTCGCTGGTGTCATAGTGGAAGGTCGTGCTCTGTACGATCGGAATTTGACGGGGTTCGCCGTTGCCGGGGGTATAACCGCCCTGCACGCATTTTGTTTCGATTTTGTAATCAGACATTTTAGAAAAATCTCCTTGATCTATATGGTTTTGAAATTGTATTAAAGCATATCGGCAAGATCGAAAATGAGTCTTTCGGTCTTTTCCCAGCCAAGGCAGGGGTCGGTGATGGACTTTCCGTAAATTTCATCGGGGCCGATCTTTTGTGCGCCGTCTTCAATGTAGCTTTCTATCATCAAGCCCTTAACGAGCTTTTGAATGTCACCTGACTCACGCCTTGACTGCATCACCTCTTTGGCAATGCGAACTTGCTCGAGACATTGTTTGCCCGAGTTGGCGTGGTTTGTGTCAATAATGACGGCAGGGTTTTGCAGATTTTGTTTGGCGTAAAGTTCCGAGAGGCGCATGAGGTGTTCCCAATCATAATTCGGCATCATTTTGCCATTCTCATCCACATATCCGCGCAAAATAGCATGAGCGTGGGGATTTCCCGCGCTTTTAACTTCCCAACCGCGGTAGAGGAAGGTGTGCGACCCTTGCGCTGCATTGATCGAATTGAGCATAGCGCTCATATCTCCACGCGTGGGATTCTTCATACCTACGGGAATATCGAGTCCACTTGCCGTGAGGCGGTGCTGTTGGTTTTCTACCGAACGCGCGCCAACCGCAACGTAAACGAGCAGGTCGGAAAGATATCTATGGTTTTCGGGATAAAGCAACTCATCGGCACAACCAAAACCGGTCTCTGCCATGGCTCGCAGGTGCAGGCGACGGCTGGCAACGATACCGCGGAGCAGATCGGGAGCGGCATTGGGATCGGGCTGATGCAGCATACCCTTGTAGCCCTCCCCCGTGGTGCGTGGCTTGGTCGTATAAAGGCGCGGAATGATAACGATCTTATCGGCAACCCTCTCCTGTACCGTGCGCAAGCGCGAGATATAGTCGATGACCGAATCCTCGTTATCTGCCGAGCAAGGGCCAATCACCAGGAGGAATTTTTCACTTTTTCCTTCAAAAATCCGCTTCAGCTCACCTACAATCGCGTCTCTTTGCGCGCTCATCGCAGGGGGGACGGGATATTGCTCCTTGATTTCCTTCGGGATAGGAAGCTTGCGGTAAAATTCCATATTCATAACGGAAAATTCCCTTTCGTTGGGTTCAAATTTGTTGTGTTTTAATGCCGAGTGAAGTCAAGCACTCGAAAAAATTTGGAAAGCTCTTGGAAACTGCCTCGACGCCCGTGATGATGCCGCCCGTCAGCGTTGCAAGAACCGCAAGCGCCATAAGGATGCGGTGATCGTTGTGTCCCGAAAGGGGTTCTGTCGGTGCGTGGAAAGCAGTCGGTGTAATGATCACTTCATTTTCCAACACCTCAACGGTCGTGCCGAATTTGCGCAATTCGGTCGCCATTGCCTCGGCTCTGTTGCTCTCCTTAATGGCAAGGCGGCGCGTATCGGTAAATCTTGCGCCCTTTTTCGCCGCCGCCAAGGCAAACAGAATGGGGGCAAGGTCGGGGCAATCGGCAAGCGATATAGTTGCAAAGCCGTTTTGCAGAACTTTGAAATGTTCAAAATAGATGCGGTCGCCCTGCAGAGATGCGGGATCGAGACCTGTGACAGTCACTTCCCCACCAAGCAAATTGAAGGCGGAAAGAAAAGCGGCATTTGAATAGTCCCCCTCAACGGTGAGGGCTTGCGCCGTCAACGGCTTACCGCCGCAAATGCGGAGCGTGTTATCGTCTATCCAAGCAATCTCTGCACCAAATGCGGCGAGGGCTTGCAAAGTAAGAAGCACGTAAGAGCGGCTCTCAAACGGGGGCAGGATATGCAAAATACTCTCGCCCTCGACTTGTGTTAGAGCAAACAGCATACCGCTGATGAACTGGCTGCTGATGTCACCGGGGAGTGTGTATTCCCCTTTGGAAAGTGGACCTTTGACGGTAATGCCGCGCTCGGTTTGTTCAAAGAGCAAGCCGTGCTTGCGGCAAAGATCGGCATAAACGGTCATAGGGCGGCGCAAAAGCGAGGGTGCGCCTGTAAGCGTCATTACTTGAGAGGAAAGCAGGCACAGTGGGAGCAAGAAGCGCATCGTGCTACCGCTCTCGCGGCAAGGCAAAGCTGCGGTGGGAGATTTGGTAAAATCGATACCTTGGATAATAACTTTGTTATTATCCATTTTGCAATCTGCGCCAAGGGAGCGCAGGCAATCGAGGGTGGCTTGTACATCTTTGCAATCGGAAATACCGGAAATACGGCTCTCCCCTTTTGAGAGTGCGGCACAGATGAGAAGTCGGTGTGCCATGCTTTTGGAGGGCGGTGCACTCACGGTTCCGCGTGCGACCGACGGAAAAATGCGAATATTCATCGGTTCTCTCCTTTGGAGAGAAATTCACAGAGAAAATCCATGGCTTGTAAATATCCCGCAACGCCCTGCCCTGTAATCGTTTTTTGGCAAGCGGCGCGAATGTAACTGACTTGACGAAAATCCTCGCGCTCCTCCACCTTGGAGATATGCACCTCAACGGTGGGAATACCAACCGATTTGACGGCATCGAGGAGTGCAATACTGGTATGGGTATAGGCACCGGGGTTGATTACGATGCCGTCTGCCTTCTCACAATATGCCTCTTGGATTTTGTCAACAAGGTCGCCCTCGTGATTGGATTGGTAGCACACGACCTCAATTCCGCGCTCCTTGGCGTGGGTTTCAATCATAGCAAGGAGTTCTTTGTATGTGGTATTGCCGTAATGCGCGGGCTCGCGAATGCCCAAAAAGTTGAGGTTGGGGCCGTTGATGATATAAAGCTTCATAAGCCAAAAAACTCCTTTCCGATACGCTCTGCAACCTCTTTTGGGGTTCCGTCGCCGTCAATGCGACAATCGGCGGTTCTGCAGTAGCGGTCATAGCGTTCTTCGTACCGCTTTTTTATGGCTTCGGCCGAAGAAGCCAGCGGTCTATCCTCAGTAGGCAAAAGCGCCTCAAGAGGACGGTCAATAAAGTAAATTCTGCCGTTTCGGTGCAAAAGATCGACGTTTTCATTGTGCAAGATCGCGCCGCCGCCCGTGGCAAGAACGATATTCTTTTTGTTAGTCAAACCCTCTCGCAAAACGCGCGTTTCAAGGGTGCGAAATACACTCTCCCCTTCGGTGGCAAAGATCTCGGGAATGGAACGGCCCGAAGCACGGACGATCTCCTCGTCGAGGTCAAAAAATTCTCTGTTCAGCTCCTTCGCCAAAACCTTGCCGACAGTGCTCTTTCCCGCGCCGGGCATGCCGGAAAGAACGATGTTTTCGGTCTTTTTCAAAATAGCGCGGTAAATGTGCTCGGCGGTGTCTGGCCCGTACGTGCAATCAAGGAAGAGCTCGGACGCGCGCACTGCTTGGGCAACGAGCATATAAAGTCCGCCCTCGGCAGAGATGCCGCGCTTCTGCGCCTCAATGATCAATTGTGTTCGCAAGGGGTTATAGATGGCATCAATGACACCCTCAAGCCCTGAAAAAGCGGAAAGATCGACAGGACAAGCATCGGCGTTTGGGTACATTCCAACGGGTGTGGTGTTGATGATAACTTCAACATTGTTGTGTCTTTCTGCCAATTCCGTATACGTAATAACACCCTCACCTTTGGTGCGGCTGACGGTCAAAATCTCTTTTGCTCCAAAATGCTTGGAAACTGCGGTGGCGGTTTTGGACGTGCCGCCCGTACCGAGAATGGCGATTTTTTTATCTTTCAGTTTGATTTTTGCATGCTCAACAAGCGCGCAAAAGCCGTAAAAATCAGTGTTGTATCCCCACAGCTCTCCCCCGCGGTTGAGGACGGTATTGACCGCGCCAATGGCTTGCGCTTGCCCGTCGATGTGCGAAAGATAAGGGATCACTGCGGTTTTGTAAGGAATGGTCACGTTAATGGCGGAAAAATTCTTTTCGGCAAAAAATGCTTCGATTTCGCGTGGGGAAAGCTCTACGAGCTCATAAGGGTGGCTTTTGAGCCGCTCGTGTATCTCCTTTGAAAAGCTGTGCCCCAGCTTTTCACCAATTAAGCCGTACTGCATTGTGTGACCTCCTTCCCTTTTATTTTCTGCTTGTATTATTTCGGAAAATCCGTTCCAAAGCGTTGCGCCATCAAATCGCAAATAACGAGTGCGGCTACGCTATCGACAACAACGCGCGCACGGTGAATGATGGCGGGGTCGTGTCTGCCCGCAAGGGTGAGCGCGGTATTTTTGCCCGTGGCAAGGTCAACGCTCTCTTGCTCGCAAAAAATGGACGGCGTGGGCTTGACCGCACAGCGGAAGATAACGGGCATACCGTTTGTAATGCCGCCATTGATGCCGCCGTTGTGGTTGGTTTTGGTAATCACGCGCCCGTTTTCTGCGCAAAAAGCATCGTTTGCTTGACTGCCGCGCAGGTCTGCCATGCCAAAGCCCGTGCCAAACTCTACGCCCTTGATGGCGGGGATTGAGAAAAGCGCGTGCGAAAGCAGTCCTTCAACCGTATCGAACCACGGCTCTCCAATACCTGCGGGGAGACCGATAACGGCAGTCTCCAAAATGCCGCCAACACTATCCCCCTCGCTTGCGGCATCCTCAATGCAAGCACGCATCAGGTCTGCCTTTGTGTGGTCGAGTACGGGGAACGAAAGATCTGCTAAGGTTTCGATGTCGGATTCGTATGCCATAAAGGAACGGTCAGAGATATCCGAAATGCGCGAGATGTGCGTGCCGATGAGAATGCCGTTTTGTCGCAATGCGGAAATGGCAATAGCACCTGCGGCTACGAGTGCCGCGGTAATACGGCCCGAAAAATGTCCGCCCCCGCGGTGGTCCTGATAACCGTGATATTTGCATTCTGCCGCGTAATCGGCGTGCCCCGGGCGCGGAATATTGCGGTTGTAGTCGCCCGGGCGCGTATTGGTATTGGGAATGAGAATGCAAAGCGGTGTGCCCGTGGTCTTTCCCTCAAAAACGCCGCTGACGATACGGAATTCATCGGTTTCAACGCGAGAGGTGGAAATTTTGCCCTCGGGACGGCGCAAGGAAAGCTGATGGCGGATAAAGGGCTCGTCAATGTGCAACCCGGGTGCAAGTCCGTCCAGAACCGCACCGATGTATTCGCCGTGGCTCTCGCCAAAAAGGGTGACAGCTACGCTTTGACCAAACGTATTTTTCATGTCTTTATCCTCCTATCTGCTCGCGAATGTATGCTTTCCAATCCGCAAGCGGCATTTTTTCTGTGCGGCAAGAGCCGATTTCATCAACAAATACGGCGTTGATGGCATCGCCCTCGCATTTTTTATCATGTGTAGTAAAATGCAAAATGGTTTCAAGGTCTCCCTCTATTTGTGTGGGGAGTCCGAGAGATTGCAATACGGCAATCAAGCGTGCGCGCACGTCGGGCGCGCACATGGGAATCATGCCAAGCGCGACACATTCGCCGTGATAGAGTTCTCCCACACTTGCCGCCTCAATACCGTGGCCGAGTGTGTGGCCGAAGTTGAGAATGCGGCGCAGGTTGCTTTCCTTTTCGTCCTGCTCAACAATCGATTTTTTGATGCGGAGTGAGCGCTCGATAACGGTATCGATCTGCTCCAAAGCTTTTCCGCTCTCAAAGAGCACAAAGAGCTTGGCATCGGACGTCAGTGCCATTTTGAGGGCCTCGGCAAGTCCGTTTGCAATTTGTCTTTTGGGAAGTGTGGAAAGCACGTCGGGGTCAATGATGACCGCTTTCGGCTGATAAAATGCGCCTACGATGTTCTTTACCCCGCCAAAGTTGACGGCAACCTTGCCGCCGATGGAGGAATCTACCTGCGAAAGAACCGTAGTGGGAATATTGTAAAAATCAATGCCGCGCATAAAGATCGATGCGGCAAAGCCGGAGAGGTCGCCAACAACACCGCCACCAACGGCAATGACACAGTCTGTGCGCGCAAAGTTGTTTTTGAGCATGACATCGAGCAAGACCTGAAGGGTGGCAATGCTCTTGCTTCTTTCTCCCTCGGGTACGGTGACAACGTGTGCCTCACGGCACTGCTTTGCGACTCTTGCGGCATATTCGGCGGGAACGCCGCTATCGGTAACAACGAGGACTTTTCTGTCAAGAGCGAAAAGCTTGTCTGCTTTGTCAAGCGCACCGCGCTCAATGAAAACGTCGTAGTTTCCCACTCCTACGTGCATAGTGGCACTACTTGTTAAAGTGTGCTGATATGCGCGCGAAAGTGCCATATTGTTGCGTATGAAGTTTAGATAATAGTTGCACACGTCTGCATCATCGGTAAGAGTCAGCATGCGGTTTGCATTATTGGCGATCACCTCTGCCTCGCGTGCGGCATCAAAAATGGGCAGTGCGTGTTCTTCTTTATATGCGGCTATCCTTTCGGCGGCTTTCATGCGGCGCACAAAAAGAGTTGCCATTTGCTTGTCGACTTCGTTGATTTCGGCTCGCGCTCGCATCAGGAAATCTTCTTGTTTGATGTCTTGTGACATTTTTATTTCTCCGTGCGGTAGGATTCTGCCAATGCCTTGAAGGCAGGCAGGGATTTTTGAATTTGCTCGGTAGTTACGCAATAAGAGATGCGCACGTATCCTGGGCAACCGAAGCTGTCGCTTGCAACCAGTAAAAGCTCAAATTCTTTTGCCTTTTCGCAAAATGCCTTTGCGTCCTCTTCAAGTGCTTTGACAAAGAGATAGAATGCGCCGTCGGGCTTGACTACCTCATAACCGTAAGAGGTCAACGCCTCGGAGAGCAGCGTGCGGTTGGTATCGTAAATGGAAATATCTGCTGTTTTGCCGATGACTGCGGGAATCATATACTGAAAGAGTGCAGGTGCGCAAACAAAGCCAAGTGCTCTGCCCGCTCCGCAAACCGCTTGATAAACGGACACGGCATCGGTGGCATCGGGGTTGACAAGAATGTAACCGATGCGCTCACCGGGGAGTGAGAGAGACTTGCTGAAGGAATAGCAAATCAGTGTGTTTGCATAAAAATGCGGCAGATACGGCACCTCTACGTCACCGTAAACGAGCTCGCGGTAGGGCTCGTCGGCAATGAGGTAAATGGGGTGACCGTTCTCTTTGGACACCTCGGTGAGAATTGCGGCAAGTCCCTCGATGCTCTCTTTTGTCATAACTGCACCCGTAGGATTGTTGGGAGAATTGACGATGATGGCACGGGTTTTGGGTGTGATTGCCGCTTTAATGGCATCGAGGTCAGGTTGGAATGTTTTTTGATTGCACAAAACAGGAACAGCAACCGCCCCGTTGCGCTCAACAAATACGCGGTATTCCGGGAAAAAGGGGGCTAACAGAATGACCTCATCCCCTGCCTCGGTAAGCGCCGAGAGAGAGATGGTAAGAGAAGCCGCCGCACCTACCGTCAGGTAGATCAAATTGGGGTCAGCATGAGCGCTGTGGGTGGCGTTGATATAGTCGGCAATCGCCTCGCGGACACCTGCATCGCCCTGCGCGCTGGTGTAGCCGTGCAGAGAAACGGCGTCCTTTTCTTGCAAAAGGCGTGTCAAGGTCTCGTTGACAATAGCAGGAGACGGCACGCTGGGGTTGCCAATGCTGAAATCAAACACATTCTCGGCACCGATTTCCGCTTTTCTCTTTTTGCCGTATTCAAACAACTCTCTGATGACCGAGCGATGGGCGCCGAGTCCTCGCATTTTTTCGTTTACCATAACTTCCTCGCTTTATACAAAATACTAAATGGGCATAGTTAATTATATTATACACGTGCGTGTGTGCGCTGTCAAGTGGATTTTTGAAAAAGTAAGGCATTCCGTGCCGAAAAGCAGAAAAAAGCCCCTAAAAGGGGCTTTTTCGCTGTTTTTTGATTATTCGAGTGCCTTGCCACTGTTGAGGAACTGCTGCAAGTATTCGTTTTGCGGGTTATCAAAAATCTCCTCGGGGGTGCCTTGTGCTTCAATAACGCCGTCGCGCATATAAATAACACGGTCAGAGACACTCTTTGCAAACTCCATTTCGTGGGTAACGATCACCATTGTTCTGCCCTCTTTTTTGAGGTCCTTGATAACACGCAAGACCTCAACCGTTAATTCGGGGTCCAGTGCCGAGGTGGGCTCGTCAAAGCAAAGAATATCGGGTTCAAGTGCCAATGCGCGCGCAATGGAAACACGCTGCTGCTGACCGCCCGAAAGCTGATAAGGGTAGGCGTTAAGCTTGTCGGAAAGCCCTACGCTTTCAATCAACTTTTTAGCTTTTTCTTCAAGCTCCGCTTTGCTTCCCTTTTTGAGAAGCTTGGGGGCAAGCATTACATTTTTGAGCACCGTGTATTGCGGAAAGAGGTTAAAGGACTGAAATACAAGCCCAAAGCGCAGGCGTTTTTCGCGTAGGTCGGATTCTTTCATTCTTCCTTTTTTGAACCCTTCACCGTCAAACAGATTTTCGCCTGCAACGGATATGCTGCCCGCATCGGCAAGCTCCAAAAAATTGAGGCAACGAAGCAGTGTAGTCTTTCCGCTACCCGAAGAGCCGATAATGGTCAAAATCTCACCGCGTCCCAGTGAAAAATCCACTCCCTTGAGGACATCAACGTTGCCAAAGCTCTTACGCAGGTCGCGTACTTCCAAATATTTTTTATCTTCCATACGCGCCTCCTTATGTGATCTCGTAATAGCAAATTTTCTTTTCTAAAAGGTGAATCAAAAGCGTCAGCACACCGCTGAACACGAGATAAAATGCACCTGCATAGAACAGCGGCGAGAGGACTGCATACTTGTTGACCTTTTCGTAAGCCACCAAAATGATCTCGGAAATACTAAGCGCTCTTGCAAGGGCGGTATCCTTAACAAGCGTGATGACCTCATTGCTCATGGGAGCCATGATCTTGCGAACAACTTGCATGAGAACCACGTGGAAAAAGATCTGCCATTTGGTCATGCCCAAAACCTTCCCTGCCTCAAGTTGTCCCTTGGGGATATTCTTGATGCCGCCCTCAAAAATAACGGCGAAATAGCAGGCATAGTTGACGGAAAAGGCAAACAGAACGAAGATAAATTGCAGGTCTGCCATCTTATCCAAATTCAGCATTGCGGCAAAATCCTTGTTCGGGATTTCCAACAAAACGGAAGGAATGAAGGTAACAATGACACACTGCAACAAAAGAGGTGTGCCGCGAACCACCCAAATAATGCCCTTCATCAACCAAGAAAGCGGCTTAAATTTGGACATAGAGCAGAAGCAGAACAAAAGTCCCAGCGGTATTGAAATAACCAATGTCAGCGCAAAGAGCTTCAGCGTCATGCCGAAGCCCATGCACAGGTCATATAGAACTGACCAGAAATTCATAAAATTAGATATCCTTTTCTAGTATTTGGAAAGTGAACTATCTTGAAAAATTATTCAACGGGCTGTACAAGTTCTTCGCCGGCAGAACCCTTTTCCACAATGATGATGGCGTTAGCGGTCTTCTCAATGAACTCCTCTTTATTTGCGCCATACTTAGCAGCATCTGCCTTTTTAACGATTGCAACCTGCTTGTTAGCAAGATAAGGAACCGAAACTTCCATATTGGCAAGGCGTTCGTCGGTGATGGTCATACCGTTCCAAACAAGGTCGATAGAGCCGTTTGCAAGCAAAGCTTCCTTTTCGTTCCAATCGATCACGTTAAATTCGATCACGATCTCGGTGGAATACTTTGCGTTCAGGTAAGCGACAACTGCTTTTGCAAGGTCAATATCAAAACCGACAAGCTTTGCATCTGCACCGTCACCGTCGTTGTAAGCGATGGGTGCGAACAGGGTGTAGCCGATAACCAGCTTTTTTGCGGTAACGACCTTATTCCAAGAGTCGTCGGTTGCAGCGGCTTGGGGGTTAACGGTATCCGCTTTAACAAGGGTTTCGGTTGCAAGACCGTATTGGGTTGCGATTGTTTTATAATCGGTGTCGGCGAGGGCGATGATTGCTTCGTTGATCTTGCCGATAAGGGCAGCATTGCCCTTCTTTGCCGCAATACCGTATTGCTCCTCGGCAAGAATAACACCCGAGAGAACTTGATAATCCTTGAAAGTGTCAACACCGTTCATATAGTAGCCCGCCATAACAGAGTCGATAACGGCAATGTCTGCGTCTCCCTTAACAAGACCGTTAAGAGCATCTAGTTGAGAACCGACGGAAAGCAGCTCTTTACCGAAATTGAGGCCGTTGTCTTCTTTTTTGCAGGAAGAGAATACTGCAACAGATGCGAGGATCATAACAAGAGCGAGAATGATAGATGTGATTTTTTTCATGGTTTTAGTCTCCTTTGGGTTTGTTTTTTGCTGCACTTTAGTGCTTTATCATTTTAGCACGCTAAAGTGAATTTGTCAAGGGGTTTTTCAAAAATTTTTTCGATTTTTTTGAATTTTTTTCAAAAGCAAGAAATGAAAGCCCTTGGCGATACGCTTCCCTACCTCTTAATTTATTCGTACACACGTGCGCATGCGAAAAGAAAAAGCCACCGAGAGGAACTCGATGGCTTTTGTGTTGTTATTGGAAATACTTTTTGAGATATTTACCCGTGTGGGATTCTTCAACCTCGGCAATCTCCTCGGGTGTTCCCGTAGCGATAACCGTTCCGCCGCCGTCTCCGCCCTCGGGGCCGAGGTCGATGACGTGGTCGGCACATTTGATAACATCAAGATTGTGCTCAATGACGATAACGGTGTTGCCTGCATCGCAAAGGCGCTGCAGAACCTCCAAAAGCTTGGCAACGTCGGCAGTGTGCAATCCTGTGGTGGGCTCGTCCAGAATATAGACGGTTCTGCCCGTGGCACGCTTTGAGAGCTCGGTTGCCAGCTTGACGCGCTGTGCCTCACCGCCCGAAATGGTGGTGGCGGGCTGACCGATCTTGATATATCCGAGACCGACGTCATAAAGCGTTTGGAGCTTGCGGCTGATGGACGGAATTCCGTCAAAGAAGCGCACTCCCTCCTCTACCGTCATATCAAGGACCTCAAAAATGTTCTTTCCCTTGTATTGCACCTCAAGGGTATCGCGGTTGTATCTCTTGCCCTTACATACGTCACAAGTGACGTAAACGTCGGGCAGGAAGTGCATTTCTATCTTTTTCACGCCGTCGCCCTCGCACGCCTCACAACGGCCACCCTTGGCGTTAAAGGAGAAGCGTGCGGCGCCGTAGCCGCGTGCTTTTGCATCTTTTGTTTGAGCAAACAAAGAACGAATGTCGGTAAACAATCCCGTATAGGTTGCGGGGTTGGAGCTTGGCATACGGCCGATGGGGCTTTGGTCGATACAGATAACCTTATCGAGGTGTTCGAGTCCCGTGACCTCATCGTGCTTGCCGGGGTAAGTGATGGCGCGATTGAGCTTATCGGCAAGAACAGGGTGCAAAATGCCGTTGATGAGCGATGACTTACCCGAGCCCGAAACACCTGTAACGCAAACAAATTTACCAAGCGGAATGTCGACGTTAATATTCTTCAAATTGTTGTGTCGCGCTCCCTTGATGTGCAGGAATGCACCGTTACCTTGGCGGCGGTATTTGGGAATATCAATGCTCTTTTTGCCCGATAAATAGGCACCTGTGATGGATTTTTCGTCCTTCATGATCTCCTCGGGTGTTCCTGCGGCAACCACTTCACCGCCGTGAATACCCGCACCGGGGCCGATATCGAGAATGTAATCGGCACTCTCCATGGTCTCCTCATCGTGTTCAACAACGATGACAGTGTTGCCAAGATCGCGCAAGCGTTTGAGGGTGGCGATCAGCTTGGAATTATCGCGCTGATGCAAACCGATGCTGGGCTCATCGAGAATATAAAGTACGCCAACGAGTGCCGAGCCGATTTGCGTTGCCAGACGAATACGCTGTGCCTCACCGCCCGAAAGTGTTCCCGCCTTGCGAGACAGAGTGAGATAATTGAGCCCTACGCTGACCAAAAAGCCAAGGCGAGAGCGAATTTCCTTAAGGATCTCGGCGGCGATCTGCGCCTCGGTCTCACTCAAATCAATCGCATTGACAAAATCAAGAGCATCTACGATGGAAAGTGAGCAAAGCTCGTGAATGTTCTTCCCCCCTACTGTGACAGAAAGAGAGGTGGGAGACAGTCGCTGACCGTGACATTCGGGACACGGTGCTTCCTCAATGAACTGCGCGTAATATTCGTTGCCGTACATCTTCATACGGTTTTCTATCATGGGAACGATGCCGTCGAATTTGACGAGCTGGTGGTGGTCCTCCTTGCCAAACCAGCGGTGGACCTCGTATTTTTCGTCACCCGTACCGTATAAAAGCTTTTGGTACTGATCCTCGGTAAATTGCTCAACGGGGGTATCCATATCAAAGCCGAATCGTTTGCCAACAGCGGCAAAGAGAGGACCGTTCCAACTTTCCTCCTCCAAGGTCTTAAAGCCGTTTACGGCAATTGCGCCCTCGGAAAGAGAAAGCTTTTTGTTAGGGATAATGCGGTTGACTGCAATGGTCTGCATTTCGCCAAGGCCCGCGCAATGCGCGCACGCACCTGCGGGATTGTTAAAGGAAAACATACGGGGCTCAAGCTCACCAAAAGAAATGCCGTGCTCTTCGCAGGCGTAGTTTTGGGAAAATTCGAGCTCACGGGGCTCGCCCTCGCGCGGAACGGTAACGATTGTCACGTGTCCGTCTGCTGCACCGAGCGCATTCTCGACCGAATCGGAAAGGCGAGACGCGATTCCCTCTCGCATAACAAGGCGGTCAACAACGATATCGATGGTGTGCTTTTTGTTCTTATCAAGCTTGATCTCCTCGGAGAGATCGTACATATTTCCATTTACGCGCACGCGCACATATCCGCGCTTGCGCGCATCGGCAAACACCTTTTCGTGCATACCCTTTTGCGCTCTGACGACGGGAGCAAGCACCATAAAGCGCTCACCCTCGGGAAAGGTCAGGATACGGTCGATAATTTGATCGACGGTCTGTTGACGGATCTCCTTGCCGCAGATCGGGCAATGCGGAATGCCGATGCGAGCGTAAAGCAGACGCAGATAGTCGTACATTTCGGTGACCGTGCCCACCGTGGAGCGCGGATTACGAGAGGTAGTCTTTTGGTCGATGGAAATTGCCGGAGAGAGACCTTCGATGGAATCGATGTCGGGCTTATCCAGCTGACCGAGGAACATACGTGCATAGGACGACAGCGACTCGACAAAGCGGCGGTGTCCCTCGGCGTAGATGGTATCGAACGCAAGCGAGGACTTACCCGAGCCCGAAAGTCCCGTAATGACCACGAGCTGATCACGCGGAATTTCGACGTCTATATTTTTCAAGTTGTGCACCCGCACACCGCGGATGGTGATTTGATTGGGCATAAAAACTCCTGTTTTTTATTGATTTTGTAGGACGTATAGTGATTTTAACTGTTTTTGCGTGAAGATCGAGGGGCATCTATCTTACCCTCACGGAGCTTTTTGATCTCATCGCGCAGGTAAGCAGCTTTCTCAAATTCGAGGTGCTGAGCTGCGTTTTTCATCTCGACGGTGAGTTCGGCAATCAGCTTTTCGCGCTCGGTTTTGGTCAGCTTGCGGCTCGCCTTTTCGGCAAGTCCTGCACGGGTGCGGACGCCTTCCCCATCCTTGGAGCCAACCTCAATAATATCGCGCACGCCCTTAACAACGGTTTTGGGAACGATGCCGTTTGCCTTGTTGTAGGCATCCTGAATTTCGCGGCGGCGGTTGGTCTCTGTAATGGCGGCACGCATGGATCGTGTGACCGTATCGGCATACATAATGACCTTGCCCTCGGCATTACGTGCGGCACGGCCGATGGTTTGGATCAAGGAACGCTCGGCACGCAAAAAGCCCTCTTTGTCGGCATCAAGAATAGCGACGAGTGACACCTCGGGAATATCCAAGCCCTCTCGCAAAAGGTTGATACCTACAAGAACGTCGAAGACACCGAGACGCAGGTCGCGAATGATCTCCATACGTTCCATTGTTTCTACGTTGTAGTGAATATAGCGCACCTTGATGTCGTTGTCCTCAAAGTATTCGGTGAGGTCCTCCGCCATCTTTTTGGTAAGCGTTGTGACCAAAACACGCTCATTTTTTGCAACACGTGCACGAATTTCGCCCATCAGGTCATCAAACTGACCTTCTACGGGGCGCACCTCGACCTCGGGATCAAGAAGCCCTGTGGGGCGAATAATTTGCTCGACCACGCGCTCGGAATGCTCGTTTTCGTAGTCACCGGGAGTGGCACTGACAAACACCGCTTGCTGAATGCTCTGTTCAAATTCGTCAAAGAACAGAGGGCGGTTATCGTATGCCGACGGCAAGCGGAAGCCGTAGTCTACAAGATTCTTTTTTCGTGCCGTGTCGCCACCGCTCATGCCGCGCACCTGCGGCACGGTGATGTGCGACTCGTCTATGAACATGACGTAGTCCTCGGGAAAATAATCAAGGAGTGTGAACGGTGTGGCACCGGGTTCTCTGCCCGAAAGCACACGGGAGTAGTTTTCAACACCCGAACAAAAGCCGATCTCACGCAGCATTTCAAGGTCATAGCGAACACGCTCGCGCAGTCTTTGTGCTTCCAAAAGCTTATTTTCGGACTCGAAATAGGCAACACGTTCTATCATTTCGCGCTCGATCTCGGCAAGTGCCGCTTCCCTTTTCTCGTCGGAGACGGCATAGTGCGTTGCGGGATAGATGGCGGCATAGGAGAGTGTACGCTTGAGCTCGCCGGTTACAATATTGATCTCGCAAATGCGGTCGATCTCGTCGCCGAAGAACTCGACGCGCAATGCGCTGTTGTTCATGTTTGCGGGGATAATTTCGACTGTGTCACCGTTGACGCGGAAGGAGTCACGCTTGAGGGCGATATCGTTGCGGCTGTAGCTGTTGGCAACCAGCTTGCGAATAAAAATATCGCGGCCGATGGGCATTCCGGGCCTAATTGCAAGAACGAGTCCTTGATATTCGCTCGGGTCACCGAGAGAGTAGATACAGGAGACAGATGCCACGATAATGACGTCACGGCGTTCAAAAAGCGCGCTCGTTGCACTATGGCGGAGACGGTCGATCTCATCGTTGATGAGGGCGTCCTTTTCGATATACATATCCTTGCCCGGAATGTACGCCTCGGGCTGGTAATAGTCGTAGTAAGAAACGAAATACTCAACGGCTGCATCGGGGAAAAACTCACGCATCTCGGAGCAGACCTGCGCCGCCAGGGTTTTGTTGGGTTCGAGGATCAGTGTAGGGCGATTGGTGCGCGCAATAACGTTTGCCATGGTAAAGGTCTTACCCGAGCCGGTAACGCCAAGCAAGGTCTGCATCTTCTCGCCGCGCAAAATACCCTCTGTCAGCTGCTCAATCGCTTGCGGTTGGTCTCCCGTGGGGGAATATTCACTTTTGAGCACAAACGGCTTCTCTTGCAATCCTTGCACCTCACTTTCAAAATTTTCTCGTACCTTACAGTATACCACATTTTTTGCGCCAAGTAAAGGGCTTTTTGCATTTTCGTTTGTCACTTTTTGTTGCTCTTTTTTCGTGTTTTTGGAAATAAACGTCCTTTTGGCAAAAAAAGTGAAAAAAAGATTGAAAAATAGGCAACTTTTTTTCAAAAAGGTATGGAAATTTTGAAAATAGTGTGCTATAATAAGATGAAATAGTGAAAAGTACTGTCTGTTCCGCATTGGAAAGGATTTTAGAATGCCCGAATATATCGAAAAAAGCGAACCCGTTACGCTACCCGTCATCGCTCTGCGAGGCACGGTGGCCTTCCCCCAAACGACCATTAACTTTGAAGCCGGCGATGAGAGCGCCGCTACCGCTGCAAAAGCTGCTGCGGCAAGCTCCTCGTTCCTGTTTCTAACATCCTATAACGAATACCTCGAGGGGGGCGAGGAAATTGAATTCCCCTACCACCGCGTTGGAACCGTTGTGCGCATCAAGCAGATGCTCCGCACTCCCGAGGGTCAAACGCGCATCATTGCCGAAGGTCTTGTAAGAGCAACCGTTGAGTGCTACCGCACCATTCTCGGTTACACCGAAGCAGATCTGATCTGTCGCCACATCAATCTTGAGGATATGGGCGGTGTACTCGGTGAGGCAGCCGTAAACGAATTACGTCGCGCAGCCGAAAGAAATATGCGCCTGCTCCCTGCCGAATCGACCGATCTGTTAAATACCGTTCGCACCATGAAAGACCCCGGCGTGCTTGCCGACTTTATTGCGGCTCACATTCTTGTGCGCCCCGTTGACAAGCAAGCAGTTCTTGAATGTATCGATCCCTTTGCACGCGCCGAAATCCTTTTGAGCATCCTCGCCGAAGAGGCAGTTGTGATGGAGGAGGAGACGCGCATTCGTAAGCGCGTGAGCGCGCGCATGAACCGCCACCAAAAGGAATACTACCTGCGCGAGCAGATCAAGGTCATTCAAGAGGAGCTTGGCGAGGGCGACGACGTTGCCGAATTTGCCAAGAGAATTGAAGAAGCTTCCCTCCCCCAAGAGGTGGAAGCAAAGCTGACCAAAGAAAATGACCGACTTGCCAAAACACCCTTCGGCTCTGCCGAGGCAACCGTTCTGGCAAATTACCTCGATACCTGTCTTTCCATTCCGTGGAGCGCAACCACAAAGGACCGCGTAAGCTTTACCGCCGTACAAAAGGTTCTGGACGCCGATCACAACGGACTGGAGGAGGTCAAGGAGCGCATTGTGGAATACATTGCCGCAAAGCAGCTCAATCCCGACCTCAACAATCAAATCCTTTGCCTTGTCGGTCCTCCCGGCGTAGGCAAAACCTCTATTGCATCTTCCATTGCCCGTGCTATGAACCGCAAGTACGTTCGCATCTCGCTTGGCGGCGTGCGTGACGAGGCGGACATTCGCGGTCACCGCAAAACCTACATTGGCGCAATGCCCGGCCGTATCATCACAGCACTGACACAAGCCGAGGTTCGCAACCCTCTCATTCTTCTCGATGAGATCGACAAGCTTACCCGTGATTCGCACGGAGATCCCACCTCTGCCCTGCTTGAAGTCCTTGACGGTGAGCAGAACAAAAGCTTCCGTGATCACTTTGTAGAGCTTCCCTTTGATCTTTCCGACTGTATGTTTATTGCAACAGCAAACGATCTGGGCAGCATTCCCAAGCCGCTCATCGACCGTATGGAGATCATCGAGCTCTCCACCTACACCAAGCGTGAAAAGTTGGAGATCGCAAAGGATCATCTTATCCCCAAGCAACTTAAGCGCCACGGCATGAACCGCCGTATGCTGAAGATCACCGAGGACGCACTGATCGAAATGATCGACTATTACACGCGCGAAGCGGGTGTGCGTAATTTGGAGCGCACCATTGCAACGCTTTGCCGCAAGACCGGCAAAAAGATGCTGGAGACCGGTTGCAAGAGCATTACGGTAAAGGCGAGCGACGTCAAGACTTATCTTGGTGAGCGAAAGCTTTTGCCCGAAACCATTGACATCGAGGATCCCGTAGGATGCGTTAACGGTCTTGCCTACACCGAGCTTGGCGGAAGCTTACTCAAGGTTGAGGTTGCCGTTCTTGAAGGAACCGGCAAAATTGAGACCACCGGCTCGCTTGGCGACGTCATGAAGGAATCGGCACAGATCGCCGTCAGCTACGTTCGCTCGGTTGCCAAGGAATTTGGTATTCCCACCGACTTCTACAAGACCAAGGATATTCACATCCACTTCCCCGAGGGTGCAATCCCCAAGGACGGTCCCTCCGCGGGCGTTACCATGGTAACCGCTCTGATCAGTGCTTTGACAGGCAGAGCTGTTCGTCGCGACGTTGCTATGACGGGCGAGATCAGCTTGCGCGGAAACGTGCTTGCCATTGGCGGCCTCAAGGAAAAGACCATGGCAGCTTACAGTGCAGGCGTTAAGACTGTGCTCATTCCCGAGGAGAATATGCGCGACCTTGCTAAGATCGATGCAATGGCACGCGACAATCTGCACTTTATTCCCTGCCGCCGTGCAAGTGACGTATTGCAGGCAGCACTCCTGCCCGCAAAGAAGACCGCTCCCACCGAGATTGAAAAATCGAGCGATGCGCTTGCGGCTTCGGCATTTGTCCCCACTACTAACATTCAACCGCAGGTTCGCCTGTGAAACACTTTTACGAAAGGAGACGACAGTATGGCGCTCAATCTTAACAAAACCGAGCTTCGCATCAGCGCGGGACTCCCCAAGCAATTCCCCCGTGATGCTATGGTGCAGATCGCCTTTTCGGGCAGATCCAACGTGGGCAAAAGCTCGCTGATCAATTCCCTGCTCGGTCGCAAGTCCTTGGCGCGTGTCAGCTCCTCTCCCGGTAAGACCATTACCATCAACTTTTACGACGTTGACAAAACGCTCTTTCTTGTTGACCTGCCCGGCTACGGCTTTGCAAAAAGAGCCCCTGCCGACAAGGCACAATGGTCGGCACTGACCGACGGCTATTTTACACAAAACCCAAACATCGATTTGCTCAAGCTCGTTATTCAGCTGGTGGATAGCCGCATCGGCCCCACCGCCGACGACGAAATGATGCTCTCCTTTTTGCGCGAGGCGAATATTCCCTTTTTGGTGGTTGCCACCAAATCGGATAAGCTCAATGCCACCGAACGCAAAAAGAGTGAGGAGATGCTCAAGAGCCACCCCGACATCCCCGCAGACACGCCTATCGTGTTCTACTCGGCACTCAAGGGGGAGGGACGCGCAGATCTCTGGCGACTGATCGCCGAATACACGGGTTTGAAGCTGTAATTTTTTTGAAAGTGAGAACCGTTTTCCAAAATGTTATTCGATATTCTCTCCGGCGGTAATATTACCGATATTATCGTTTCCCTCCTGTTCAGTATGCCCATCATTCTGTTTGCGCTCTCCTTGCACGAGACGGCGCACGGATATATCGCATACAAGTGCGGTGACCCCACCGCACACAACCTTGGGCGCTTGACGCTCAACCCGATGAAGCACATTGACCCGATGGGTTTTCTGTGCATGCTGGTGCTTGGCTTCGGTTGGGCAAAGCCCGTACCGATCAACACACGCAACTTCCGCAACCCCAAGCGCGGTATGGCACTCACTGCTCTGGCAGGTCCTGCCGCAAATGCAATTGTCGGATTGATCAGCGCTGCACTGTACGGATTTTTCATTGCATTGCAAGCTTACCTGACATTCCGCAATATTTCTCCGTTTGCACTCACTTGTTTGGGTTATACCTGCGAGCTGTTTATGCTCTCGGCGCTTTACAACTTTTTGTTTATGGCGTTCAACCTCATTCCCATCCCTCCGTTTGACGGCTCGCGCATCGCACTTGCATTTCTTCCCCCCAAGACCTACTTTGGTTTGATGAAATACGAGCGCCAGATTATGATCGGCTTGCTCGTGGCTCTCTTGGCACTCTCCCGCTTGGGATTCTCTCCCTTCTCTTGGATTGCCGGCGAGCTCACAATTGCAATTGCAGACCCCGTTTGCAAACTGTTTATCAATTTGTTCAGTTCCCTTATTTAACTCACAGAAAGGATCCGACCTCACCTCATGGAAGCAATCACTTACCGTCTGGATCAGTTTGAAGGCCCTCTTGACCTTCTCTTGATGCTGATTCAGAAGAACAAAGTGAATATTATCGATATTCCCATCGCGCTCATCTGCGACCAGTATCTTGAGTATCTCAAGGCGGCGCAGGATATGGATATGGAGATCGCGGGTGAATTTATCGTTATGGCGAGCGAATTGATGCTCATTAAGAGCCGCCTGCTCCTCCCCAAGGTCGAGGAAAACGAAAAGGATCCCCGTGCCGACCTTGCCGAAGCACTCTTGCGCTATCAGCAAGCAAAAGAGGCAGTGGCAAAAATGATTCCCCTCTATCAAACATACAGTGGCCGTATGGTCAAGGATACCGACGAAATTTCGATCGATACCTCTTACGTGACCGATCAAGAGGTCACTCAGCTTTGTGCTGCTGTTCGTCGCATCATTGCGGCAAACGAATCCCGCCCGCGTGCGGAAAGACAAACCTTTGCCCCCTTAGTTGCCAAGCCCATTATTCCCGTTGACGTTAAGATCGTTGGCATTCTTCACAGAATGTCTCGCAAGAGAGATACCTCGATGCAAGAGCTTTTGCACGATGCCGTATCCCTGAATGATATGATTGCCATTTTCTTGGGTATTTTGGAGCTGGTCAAGGTTCGCAAGATCTTAATTGATGAAGACCCCGACTCCTACACTGTTATTCACGGCGTTGACACGCGCTTTGTGATAAACGATGCGCCCCCTGTCGAGGGCGAAGAGGAGAAAGAATACAATCCCGCCGTTCACGGAGACGAGCCCATTCCCCTCTCCTCCAAGGCGGAAATGCACCGCGAGCAAAGACGCATCATTCGCGAAGCAAAGCTTGCCGAAAAGAAGCGCTTGCGTGCAGAGGAACGCGCTCGCCGCGCCGAGGAGCGCCGCCGTGCCAAGGAAGAGGCAATGGGTCAAACCTTGATAGAGGCAGACATCATTCCCGAGGACGACAGCGATCTTGAGGCCGAAGCCAAAATTGCGGAGATGCTTGACAATCAACTCTCCGAGGATGACGAGGATCTCCTTGATGATATCGGTTTGGATATGAACGATATTATCAAGTCGATGGCACAGCAAGCCAAAAGTCTCCCTGATGACAGTCAATAAAATTCCCGAAAGGATTTAGCGCAGATATTATGGAACAAAAGAAAGAATCCGCTCCATATCTCGAGCAGCTGACGAGTGAGCAGGACCTCAAGCAAGCCATTGAGGCGATCCTGTACGCTGCCGGTTACCCGATGCGATATGACAAGCTGGGTGAGCTTTTGGGTCTGAGTACAAAGGACGTGAAAACCTTGGCGCGCTCTATGGCAGATCATTTTGCCGAAGGAGATACACACCACGGAATTCAGCTATTACTCTACCCCACCACCTGTCAGCTCGCAACTAAGGAGCGTTACGCCCCATACATACGAGAAGCTCTCGGCATTCGCCGTGGTGGAAACCTCTCTGCATCTTCAATGGAAGTGCTCGCGGTAGTCGCCTACAACCAACCGGTGACAAGATCTTATATTGATCTGGTGCGCGGTGTGGATAGCTCCTATGCCGTAAACTCCCTTCTCGATAAGGGGCTTATAGAAGCCGCGGGACGTCTTGATGCCCCCGGTCGCCCAATGCTTTACGTCACCACCGATAAGTTCTTACGTGTATTCGGGCTCAATGCTCTTGATGAGCTCCCCGAAACCGAAGCGTTGAGTGTGGCAGCCGCACAGGCAGAAGGAACCGAGGCAGGTCAAGAAACCACCGAAGCAGAACAATTGGCTATGGATGTGGACAACGAGGTTGTACCGAGTGACTACACCGAGCCGGTTGACGGTGAAGAGGAAGACGTTGCCATTGAAGCAAGTGCTCCACCGCCTCCCTCGCCCGACTCCAATGAAAAGGAGGATTTGACTTGATAGCGTTGATTACAATATTAATAATACTTGGCGTGATCTTGATTACAGCCGTCCTGCTCTTCTTCCTCGGTAATGCGAGTATTCGCATTGTCAATCAGCAAGATAAGCTGCGGGTGCTGATCTCGATCTGCGGTATTCAGTTTACCGTTTACCCCGATAAAAAGGATAAACCGCAACAGCCCAAGAATCTTGCCCAATGCCGCAACCCCGAAAGAGTTTTGAAGCGGGAGCTGAGGCGTAGGCAAAAGGCAGCCGAAAAAGCCGCGCGTAAAAAAATACGTGATGCTAAAAAGGCAGCAAAACGAGCAGAAAAGAAGATTGGTATTCCAAAACAGTACTGTCCTGTTCCCAATCTGAAGGAAAATTTGGAAATGGTTCGGGAGCTTGCCAAAAAGCTTGTTCGCAAAACACGCGGAAAGGTCAGAGTTCGAATCAACAAGCTACACATTCGCGTAGCAACCAACGATGCCGCCCATACTGCTCTTCTCTACGGTGTTGTCATTCAGCTTGTTTCCTATTTGATAGGATACGTTGAAAGAAACTACACAAGCATTGAGCGCCATGACGGCGATCTTGCCGTAGAACCCGACTACACCACCTCCGAGTGCAGTGCAAGCATCGACCTTCTCTTCACTGCAAAGATCTGGCGCGCCGTTATCATCATTATTGAAATGGTAGAGGCCTACGATGCAGAAAAGAAGAGGACCTACCGCAAAGCAGCTCTGCGTGAACGCGAGCAGCAAAACAACAAACCTGGATTTGATTTTAAAAATATATTAACACGTATACGAAAGGATCATTCATTATGGAAAACGAATCTTCTATCAAGGAAATAATCCGAAATTCGCTGGAACAAGTACGCACCATTATTGATGCGGACACTATTGTAGGTAAGCAGATCGTTACCTCTAGCGGAATGGTAATTATTCCGATTTCTAAGCTCTCTATGGGCTTTGCCTCCGGTGGCCTGGATCTGCCCACCAAAAATGATGACGGTGGAAAGAAAAACTTTGGTGGCGGCGGCGGAACCGGCGTAAGCGTAGTTCCCGTTGGCTTTTTGACCATCACTCCCGAGGGTAAGGTGGATATGATCCCCATGACGTCGGAAAAGCTCACCCCTGTAGAGGTTGTTGCAGACCTGATCTACAACTCCCCCGACATCATCGGTCGTATTAAGAACGTTATTCAAAACGGTTACCAGGAATCCACCTCTAACACCGATGTTGATGTTGACGTTGATGTTGACGTTCAACCCGAGCTTGCAGACGAGTATCGCGAGCAACTCATTCTCGAGGCAGATGCACCCGTTCTCGACAGCGAGGTTGCTGCTGAAACCGAGCAAATCCTGTATGCCGACGAGGGTGAGCGTTATGCTGACACCAAGGTTGGCCGCAGAGAGCTCAAGCTCCGCATTAAGGAGCAAAAGAAGAGAGATAAGGAAGCTGCTAAGCTGCAAAAGAAAGCAGATAAGAGCGCCGCTAAGATGGCAAGAATCCAAGCAGAGCTTATGGCCCTCAATATGGCTCTGGAAGCTGCTCAAACTCCCGAAGAGAAAGAGTATATCCAAAGTGCTATTACCGAAGCAAAGATCGAGCAACAACTCGAGGGCGAAAAGCAAGCCGAAATTGTTACCCAACAAAAGGCACTCGCTGCTGCCGCTCCTGTACAGTCCACCTCTGCTGCTTACGAAATTCAAACGCAAAAAGCCAGAAAGACCCGTGATCTCACTCCCGACGAAAGCTTGGCACAGCTCGAAGCAGAAATCAGAGCATTTAATGCTGCTCTTGCCGCTGCTTCCACCCTTGAAGAGCAACAACGTATTATCGACGTTGAAAGAGACCGCATAGCTTACTATTCTGCTGCTCCCAGCGCTCCCAGCCGTTCCGACGTTGAGATCAACGAATTCAACAGAGCAATGCAGGCAGCAAGAACTCCCGCTCAAAAGCAGGCAGTTATTGAAACCGAAAAGAGAGCAATGCTGCAGCCCTCTACCGCTAGAGTTAAGACTCCCGAGCAGATGCAGTTTGCAGCTGAGATGAACACTCTCGACACCGCTTACAGAGCTGCTAGATCCGACGACGAAAAGAGAGCAATTCTTGACGTTCAAAAGCAAACCATCATCAATGCTAAGAAGCGTAACAACAGCTCTGTTGATAAGATTGCACGCGAGGTTCAGGCATTCAATGCTGCTTACGCTGCTGCTTACACTCCCAGAGATAAGCACGCTATCATTCAAGCCGAAAAGAAGGCAATGCTCCAAGCAGGTGCTCCTGTTCTCTCCAGAGATCAACAAACCTTCCAGAGTGAAATGACTGCACTCAACAACCAATATAGCCATGCAACTACTCCCGCGCAACAAGCTGCTATTATCGAAGCTGAAAAGCAAGCCATCATCAAGGCAAAGAAGAGCAAGGCACGCGGCACTTATAATCCTGTTGAAGAAAAGTACATGGCAGATGTTGTTGCATTCAACGCTGCTTACAACGCAGCAAGAACCCCCGCTGATAAGTATGCTCTTATCAACGCACAAAGACAGGCAATGCCTGCTCCTGTATACCAACAGCAAGCTCCGATCTACACTCAGGTTCCCGTAAGAACCATCGAGCAAGAAAGCTTCGCAAGAGAAATGAACAGACTCAACAACGCTTACACCGTTGCGGCAGCTCCTGCTCAACAGCAGGTTGTTATGGAGCAACAAAAGCAAGCTATTGTTAAGGCCAAAAAGCAGGGTGTTACCGTTACCAAGTCTCGTGATGTTGCAAAGGTAGAAAAGGAAGTTCAAGCATTCCTGAATGCTTACAATGCACAACCCACTGCACAACAAAAACAAGCAGTTATTGCAAATGAAACTGCTCAAATGCTTACTCCCGTATATACTCAAGCTCCTGTATATGCACAAATTCCTGTAGAAACTGCAGAACAAAAGCACTTCGCAACCGAAATGAGCAATCTCGACCGTGCTTACACTGTTGCTGCAACTCCTGCTCAACAAGCGGCAGTTGTAGAACAACAAAAGCAAGTTGTCGTTAATGCTAAGAAGCAAGGCATTACCGTTACCAAGTCCCGTAGCGTTGCAGCTGTAGAAAAGGAAGTTCAAGCATTCCTTGCCGCTTATAACGCACAACCCACTGCACAGCAAAAGCAAGCAGTTGTTGCAGCTGAAGTTACTCAAATGCTCGCTCCCGAGGTTCCCGTATCTGAGTTTGAAACCAAGATGGCTCAATACGATGCTGCTATGGCCGCTGCACAAACTCCTGAGCAACAACAGGTTATTGTTGACGGTGCAAAGCAAACTCTCCTCAAGGAAAAGAGAGTTCAAAAGGGCCTGCCCAAGAACTACGATGCTGCAAACAGCCGTCTGTACGCAGAAGTTCTCAAGTTCAATGCTGCTCTCGCTGCTGCACAAACTCCCGAGGCAAAGCAAGCTATCATCGAAACCGAAAAGAAAGCTATGCTCCAACCTCAAAAAGCGCAAAAGTATACCGAGTTCGAGGCCGAGATGTCCGATCTCAACACTGCTTTGGCAAATGCAAAGACTCGCACCGAGCAGAACCAGCTGCTTGAAGAGCAAAAGGATGCTATCATCAGCGCTAAGAAACGTGGCCTGACCAAGAATGAGGACGATGAGCAACTCGTTAAGGGTATTGCAGCATTTAACGCTGCCCTCCTCGCTGCAGAAAACGCAGAACAACAGCAAAAGCTGATTGACATCGAAAAGCGCGCGTTGCTTAAGGCACAAAAGGAAATCGAAGTTAAGAATGCTGAACAAGAAGTATTTGAAGCTGAAATGTCCGGTTACGACGAAGCTTACGCCGCAGCACAAAGCGATCTTGAAAAGCTCACCATTCTCGAAGCTCAAAAGCAAGCCATCATCAAGGCA
This sequence comes from Eubacteriales bacterium, assembly GCA_045656885.1. Classification (GTDB taxonomy): domain Bacteria; phylum Bacillota; class Clostridia; order Oscillospirales; family CAG-272; genus UMGS1865. Next base: position 29,794 of record JAZORZ010000001.1, on the reverse strand, counting down.
AAGAAGAAGGGTGTAACCAAGGCACAAAAGGCCGCTAAGGCAGGCAAGGAAGCAACCGAACAACAAGCAAGACTCGATATCCTCGAGGCAGAATTGGTAGCTCTGAAAACCGCTTTGGCACGTGCTGAATCTGAGCTTGAAAAGAAGGCACTCATCGACGCTGAAAAGGATGCTCTGATTGAAGCGAAGAAGCAAATGGCTCTTGAAGAAGGCGCAATTGCAACCGAAGCTGAAATTGCAGAAGCTGTTGTTGAACCCGTAACCAAGACAGACAAGCGCGCCGACAGAAAGGCGAAGAAGCTTGCTAAGAAGCAGACCGATGAAGAGGAAGCTCCTATTCCTCACGGCAAACGCGGTAAGATCTCCGAAAAGACGCTTGATAGCGGCACGGTAAAATAATTCCTAATCGGTAAATTATCCGCTAAAAACACATAAAACACACTCCGGAAAAATATACATTACCAAATGTATTTTTTCCGGGGGTGTTATTTATAGTGAAAATTTTGAAAATCTTGTGCCTGTTTTTGGCACTTTTGTCCCTCTTTTGTATGTTTTCCATTTCCGCTACCGCGGAAGAAAATGCACCCACTTTCCTTTCCCTATCGGCCCGGAGTGCTCTTTTGATGGAAGCGGAAAGCGGTGCTACCGTTTTTGAAAAAAACGCACATACACGCTTGCCAATGGCAAGCACAACAAAAATTATGACAGCTCTTGTGGCTCTTGAACTTGCCGCTCCCGATACGGTGATCTGTGTAGACGGGCGAGCGGTGGGCACCGAGGGCTCATCTGTTTATCTTTGCGAGGGTGAAAAGCTCACCCTGGAGCAGCTTTTGTATGCTTTGATGCTGGAATCTGCCAACGATGCCGCCGTTGCCATTGCCATCGGGGTTTCGGGCAGCGAGGAAGCATTTGTAGATGCAATGAATGCAAAAGCGACCTCTCTCGGTCTCTCTGACACGCACTTTGCCAATCCGCACGGATTGGACGCCGAGGCACATTATACCACGGCTTATGAGCTTGCACGCATTGCGCAAGCGGCTCTCCAAAATCCCCTATTCAAAACCATTGTTTCTACACGAAAAATGACCATTCCCCATCAGGATACCGATGCTGTGCGACTGCTTGTCAATCACAACAAGATGTTGCGTCAATACGAGGGTTGCATCGGTGTGAAAACAGGATTCACACAAAAAAGCGGTCGTTGCTTGGTCTCGGCTGCCGAGCGTGACGGAGTGACAGTGATTGCCGTAACCATCGATTCACCCGACGATTGGAAGGATCACACTAAGCTATTGGATTACGGCTTTGCACATTACCAAAGGGTGGAGCTCTGCCCTGTCGATTTTCGCCTTTGCCTGCCCGTTGTGGGAGGTAAAGAAACCTACGTAACAGTAGGTGTATCACAACCTGCTTCGGTCACATTGCCCATTGGCTCTCCCGTGATCGAGCAAACAATTCAATGTCCGCGTCATCTTTACGCCACTGTAAACGAGGGCGATATTTGCGGACGAATGCTCTTTTTATGCGACACAAACGGTGACGGTGTCAAGGAGATCATCAAAGATATTCCTCTTGTGGCACAGTACACGGTTGAAAAGAACGCCCCTCGCCAAAATTTTTGGCAACGCCTTTGGCAATGGCTCAAGGGGCTGTTCTCCTGATTTAAGAAAAGAGCACATATTATTAAGGAAGAAAACAATTTATTTCAGATAAAAAAGCAAAGGAGGCGACAGAATGCGGTTGCAAAAATTCTTTTCGGACGCGGGTGTACTCTCTCGCAGAGCCGCCGAGGCGGAAATTGCCGCAGGCAAGGTCAAGGTCAATGGCGCTGTGGCTCAGATCGGTGACTCGATCGATCCCGAGGTCGATATTGTCGAATACAAGGGCCGTCGCATTCTCCCCCGCCGCGAAAATGCAAAACGGCGCTACATCATGCTCAACAAGCCGCGCGGCTTTGTGACCACCATGCAGGATGAAAAAGGTCGCCCCACCGTGGCTGATTTGACGTCGGGTGTGGGTGCGCGCGTTTATCCCGTGGGACGGCTGGATATGGACTCGGAAGGGCTTTTGCTCCTGACCGATGACGGCGAGTTTGCCAATCAGCTCACGCATCCGCGCCACGAAATTCCAAAAATCTATCACGTAACGCTTTCCAAGGTGCTCTCAAAGGAAGAGATTGCGGCTCTGCGCGCATCGATGGAGCTTGACGGCTACCGTTTGCAACCCGTCACCGTGAAAAAACTCGCTCCCGATACCGTTCAAATGAATCTTTTTGAGGGGCGCAACCGCCAGATCCGCCGTATGTGCGAGGCGGCGGGGCTTAAGGTCATTCGCCTGCAGCGCATTGCGATCGGTGACCTTGGTCTCGGTGACCTCCCACTTGGCAAATGGCGCGAGTTGACCGCCGATGAAGTACAGTATTTGACTACGGGCAAAAAGAAAGGATAATCATTATGCTGGAAGTATTACCGATTCAAGATAAAAGTGAACAAGAAGCAATCGCAAATCTTTGCGGTGTTCCCTTTCGTACCGAGCTCCTTGCCTACAAGGCGTTGGTAGACGGAGAGCTGCGCGGCATGTGTCAATTCACCATGAATGCCGGCGGCGGCTCTATCATTGATTTTGCACACGTTCCCGAAAAGTATGAGTTTGAGCCGATGTTCGTTATGGGTCGTGCCGCGCTCAACTTTATTGACCTTTGCGGCGTGCATCGCGCCTATTTTGATGCAAAATGCGACAACGAGGTACTCGTAAAAGCCATCGGTTTTTCGCGCAATGCCGACGGCAGATTTGAGATGGATCTGACAGATTTCTTCAAAGAGCCCTGCAAACACTCTCATTAATGCATAAATCGACTACCGACTTGGTAAAAATTACCAAATATTCCCCAAAATTTTTGGGGGATATTTTTTCTTGTTTTATATTGTAAATTTATTACATTTATGGTAAAATATTACTGTCACAACAAAATGAAAGTTGGAGGAAAATTGAATTATGGAATACAAAACGAAGCTTTTGATCGCAGATGAAAGTCCTGTTTGGCGTGCACAGGTGCGCGAGGGCTTGATGCGCGCGGGATACCGCAACATAGAGGAAGCCGTAAACGGTGAGGAAGCCGTGCTCAAAATGTCACAGACACACCCTGAGGTGGTTCTTCTTGACGTTTGGCTCTCCAAGCTCGACGGCATTGGTGTTCTTCGCAATGCACGCTCAATGGATTGGGGCAGCGACAAGATCCCTTCCTTTATTGTAGTATCTTCTGTTTCCAATCAAAATGTCTTTATTCAAGCATCTGAGGCAGGCGCGGAGCTTTGCCTACTCAAGCCCGTTAATCTTGTCAGTCTTGCCGAGCACATTCAAAGCATTGCGGCACGCCGCGTGCAGGATATCCCCGCAATCGCTCTGCAAGAGGTAGAGAAAGGTCCCGATATCGAATCGCAAGTGACGCAGATCATTCATCAAATCGGTGTTCCTGCTCATATTAAGGGATATCAGTATTTGAGAACTGCCATTCTTTTGACCATTAAGGATTCGGATATTATCAATTCTGTTACCAAGGTTCTCTACCCCAGCGTTGCAAAGAAATACGCAACCACAACCAGCCGCGTTGAGCGCGCCATTCGCCATGCCATTGAGGTCGCTTGGGACAGAGGCGACGTGGATACGCTCAACTCCTATTTTGGTTATACCATTCAAAACAACCGCGGCAAACCCACAAATTCCGAGTTTATTGCTATGATCGCCGATAATTTGAGATTGAAATACAAATTGAATTGATAAAGAGAAAAGGAAGGTTTTTGCCTTCCTTTTCTCTTTGTTTTCGTTGACATGTCCGTTGGATTGTGCTATAATAATGGTGATATGTGACTATCTATTTTGCATTTTTAGGAGGAACAGTATGGGTAATATTTTGCTTTGCGGTCTATCCGCTTTGGAATATGATATCAAGCATGGCGCGTCGCCGGCCGAGGAGAATGCGGGCGACATTATGCGCCGTTGGATCGAGAAAATCACGGGCGAGAAAATGATTGGCGGCAAAGGTGTGATTGATTTGCACATTGAAGAAAACGTCAACGATGCAGAGGGATACTCGATTTTCAATATCCCCGGCAACTTGAGCATTATCGGTCACGGCACGCGCGGAATTCTCTATGGTGTTTACGGATTTTTAGAGAAATATCTTGACGTTCATTATTACGCTCCCGGTGTAACCACACACGGTGAGGGTGCCGAAATTGGCGAAATCGAAGAGTCCTTCTCCCCCATTTTTGAGTACCGTCAGGATAGCTTTTATCTTGGCGAGGATGACCTTGAATGGCGCATTGCCAACCGCGTCAATACGCACAAGAGCGAGGATCCCCGTCACGGCGGATATATGAAGTGGGCAGGCCGTTTTGTGCACACCATGGAGGAGGTTACGGGATGTCCGCAGCATCTGCAGCCCTGCCTTTCTGACCCCGAAGTAACCAAAAAAGCCATTGAATATACGCGCAATGTACTCCAAAAAGACCCGATGGTCAAGCTGGTTTCTATCTCGCAAAATGACAACGAGCGATACTGCAAATGCGAGCGTTGCGCCGCCATTGATGCCGAGGAAGGTAGCCACATGGGCACACTTTTGCGCGTTGTCAATGCCGTTGCCGCGGACATCAAGGACGACTACCCCGAGGTCGCCATTGAGACCTTGGCATATCGACACACGCGCAACATTCCCAAAATCACAAAGCCGCTCCCCAATGTCATTATTCGTCTTTGCCCCTTTGAGGCATGCTTTACGCATCCGCTCTCTGCAGATGCTTGCTCCCGCAACCGCAAGTTTGTCAAGGATTTGGAGGACTGGAACAGCATTTGCGACCGCATTTACATTTGGGATTACGTTACAAACTTTGCAAACTACCTCGCCCCCTACCCCAACTTTGGCGTTTTGCGCGACAATATGCGCTTTTATGCCAAGCACGGCGTTAAGGGTATGTATCCCGAGGGCAATTATCAATCCTTCTCGGGTGAATTCGGTGAGCTTCGTGCCTATCTTTTGGCAAAGCTTGCGTGGGATCCGATGATGGCGGAATCGGTTTATCAATCGCTGATCAACGGCTTCCTTGAGGCGTATTACGGCAAGGGCTGGCGTAATATTCGCGCATTCCTCGATTGGTTCAACGGTGCGGCAAAGGCGCGGCACATCAACATTTACGAGCGCCCCTTCCAAACTGTTCCGCGCGAGACCTACGAGGTGGTTTACGATGCGATCGAATCTTGGTGGAATGCCGCCGAGAGAGATGCCGGGGACAAGCTGGAGAACGTCAAGCGTTCCCGCTTACAGTGGACCTACGTCTCTCTGATGGTGCGCCCCGACCCCCAAAAAGCGCGCGCGTTCTACAAGGATGTCAACGACCGCAAAATTTATTGGAAAGAGGAACAACACTATCTCCCCGAAGAACAGGATTTTAGTGCTGACCCCGGGGATTGGGTATTCAAAAAATCATAAAAGAAAGGCCTATCTTTATGAAATTTTTTAGATTTTACAGATTTGTTTCACATCACCGCTTGCTATGCACCATTCTATTTACCATGCTGTCCTTTTCAATTTGTGCATTTGCACTTGCAACCGTTTCGGCAGGTCCGGGGGCATATGTTATAGTGGCTTTATTATTTTTCTTTTTATGCAATCTTTTTTGCAGAACATGCGCAAATCTGTTAATTTTATGTGCTACAAAAGAACTGAATGATAACTGTGATCCAAACCCGCTTTTAGAAGAAACCTTAGATGGATTGAAGTACGTCAAAAAAGGCGTTGACCGTCAAATTTACATCATCGATTATGCAACAGCACTCAGCGCATTGGGTGAGCACGAATTTGCATATCGACAACTATCCGAAATCAACATAGATAAATACGCCGGCACATTACCGGTTGTAAAAATCGTATACTATAACAATTTGGGATATTTTGCGCATATACTCAAAAAGAATGATGCCGCAGACCTTATGCACAATAAAGCGTTAACGATGTATAATGCACTCAAAGATGGAAAGCAGAAAAAGGAGTTGGAGTTTACCCTACTCTCCTCGCAAACCTCTGCCTGCCTGCGAGCCGGCGATCCCATTGGTGCGCTATCCTATGCAAACCGCTTGTCTCCACCAAGCAAATACGGCGAAATAGAAACCGCTTGGTTATTCTCCGAAATTTACTTGGCACAAAATGACACCCTTTCGGCAAAGAAATATCTTGAAAAAGTGGCAAGCTCAAACCCCTGTTTGTATATTGTAAAAGAGGCAAAACGGCTACTTGCCGAAATGGAATAAGAAATGGGAGCGATATTGTCGCTCCCATTTTGGCTTTCTGTCATCTTTTGTCGAGCGAAAAATTCCCGAAAAGACGACATTTTTTCAAAATCCTCTATACAAAAATCATTTATTGTGTTATAATTATAGGTAAGAAAGTATCTATATTTGCAGAAAGGACAAGTCCTACATCTATGGAAAAGAAAAAGAACGGTACGCCTCGCCGCGAATCCCCCAAAAGCGGCAGAGGATATGACAAACGTGATCGCGCTCCGCGCTCCGATTATAAAAAGGAAAACAAGCCCGCTCCCAAGGCAGAAGATACGGGCATTCACGGTGAGTACGAAAACGGCGCCGTAATTGGTCGTAATGCCGTTGGTGAACTGCTCAAATCGGGACGCGACATTGATAAGCTGCTCGTTCAAAAGGGCGAGCGCACCGGCTCTATCGTTGTGCTCGTAGCACAGGCCATCGAGCGCGGCATTCCCGTGATTGAAACCGAAAAGCCCAAGCTTGATGCTATTTCGGGCTATGCTCCCCACCAAGGCGTTATCGCCTATGCTGCAGAAAAAGAATATTGCACGGTTGAGGATATTTTGGACATTGCAAAGGAGCGCGGTGAGGATCCCCTCATCGTCATTTGCGACGGTGTTACCGACCCTTACAACCTTGGCGCGATCATTCGTTGCGCCGAGTGCTGCGGTGCACACGGGCTCATCATTCCCAAACGCCGCGCCGTAGGACTGACTCCCCTTGTAACCAAGGCATCGGCAGGTGCTATTGAGCATCTCGCTGTTGCAAAGGTTGCCAATATTGCATCTACCGTGGAAGCACTCAAGGAAAAAGGCATTTGGACCTTTGCCGCAGAAGCAGGTGGCGAGAGTATTTACAATACCAACCTCAAGGGCGGTTGCGCCATTGTGCTTGGCAGTGAGGGCAACGGCGTTTCGCAGATCGTGCAAAAGACCTGTGATGCAATCGTTTCCATTCCTATGTACGGCCAGGTCAATTCCTTTAACGTTTCCACCGCGGCGGCAATTCTTTTGGCAGAGGCCGCACGTCAGCATCATTCCTGACATCCCGTTTTTCTAATTTTATCGGAAAGGAGCCATTATGAAACAAGATCAAAATTCGGAGCTGTCGAAAGCAAACAGAACGGCGACACCCGAACAAAACAAGACGACTCCCCCGACGTCGCAAACAAAATCGAATACATCGAAAGTGAAGACGGCAAATACATCGCTTCCCTCTGCAAATAAAGCCGCGGAAAATGCATCTGCCAAACCTTCCGTACACAAAAAATCCACTACTCGCAAGCACGTGCGCCCTTTACAGACCGTTGGACAGGCACAACGCTCCTACGACGATGCTTTGGACGAAGCACTCGACGATGCGTTTGACGAATTTATCGAATCGGAACCTATCCCAACCGAGGAAATTCCGGTAGATGCCCCTGAGGTCCCTCAACCCAAAAAGAAGCCCACCAATCTTTTGCAGCGTATGCAAATGCGCCGCGAGGCATTGGCAGAAAAGAAGATGAGCGCAATGGAGATCATTCGTCGCCGTAGCGGATTTTCGGATGATGACATTGAAATGATCTTTGAACTTGGTTATGAGAGCGAGCTTGGCCGTTTGGTCGGCTATGACAACCTCAAAAAGCTAAAATATGATCACTTGCACCGCATGTCGCGTGAGGGCAACAAGCGTTACCGCACGGCGTTTGGATATTGCGGAGAGGACTCGATCACTCCACAAAACAAATCGCGTGTTATGGCAAAATATATGTACGACCGCCGTTTTTTGATCGTTCGTACCGTATTGACTGCCATCGCTCTGCTTTTGGTAGTGCTTTTGGACTATCCCGTGCTCATTGGCGGCGCTTTTGCAGAATTTGATGCAACGGCTCCTCTGCTTTATCCCATTCTTTCTACCCTTCTTATGGTAGCAGCCACGGGACTTTCTTATCGACAATTCAATGCGGGCATTCGCAGCTATTTCAAGCTCATTCCCACACCTTATTCTACCGTTTCGGTCATTGTACCCTTTGTCTTGCTCTATGACCTGGTTGCAATGATCGCGCAGATCCCCATGCTGCGCCTCAACTGTGTTGCGATTGGTGCACTCCTTTTGCTCGCGGTGTGTGATGTTTTCCGTTTAACAAGCGAGATGCGCGTTTTCCGCATTTTGACCGCAAACACCCCAAAAACAGTATTGGAGCCCACCGAACCCCGCAAAAAGAAGCTCAAGCAAGGCAAAAAGCTGATCAAAATTATCAATGACGATCTTGGCGATGGCTTTTATCATGTGCACGATGCAGCAATTACAGTTGGCTTCTTCCGTCGCTTTAACGAGATGGAAGCCGCCTACAGACCCTTCCGCATGCTATTGACGCTCCCTATTGTTCTCGGCTTTTTGGCGGGCTTTGTCGTAGCACTGACAAACGGACTTGCCGATGCCCTGAACACCTTTGTTGCCACTGCCGTGTTGGGTCTACCCGGTGCGGCGTGCCTTGGCTTCTTCTTCCCCCTCTCTCATGCAAACAACCTGCTCACGCATCAAAATTGCGCCTTGATCGGTGAAGAAGCCGTAGAAGAATACAACGAATCCAAAACCGTTATTTTTAACGATTATCGCCTTTGCCGTGCCGTTAGCTGCTCCGAACTCTCTGTGCGTGAAAAGAATGACGATCTGCGCCGCGATTTGAAGCTGGCAGGCATTCTCTTCCGTAAAATTGGCGGAAGCTTAGAGGAGATCGGCAAGGCAACCGCTACCAAAACCCCTGATCCGAGCGTGGCACTTGTGCGTATTGCCGACACGGGTGTGGAAGCGGTTATCGACACGCAATACCACGTGATTGCGGGCGACTCCAACTTTATGAAAAAGAGCGGCATTCGCATTCCCCGCGAGACAGCTGACCGCGCCTTGCGCCGTGCCGCTAACGTAGGACTTTTGTACTTTGCCGTTGACGGTGTTCTCAAGCTGACCTATGATATTGAGTACACCCTTGACCCGCGCTTTGAAGTGGTTGCCGAGCGTTTGGCTGATTCCACCACATCGGTGGCTATCCAATCCTACAACCCTAACCTCACAGAGGAATTTTTGGGACAGATCCGCTATGCAGATGCCGTTCCCGTTCGCGTGATCAAGCCCGGCAAATACGAATCCGATGCGGTGCTTGAAATTTCGGACACGGGTGCCGTAGCTCTTGGCGGTGAGGGACACATCGTCAATCCCCTTTATGCTGCCAAAAGGATCAATAAGATACGACACATCAGCTTTTGGATGCAAGTGGCAGTGGCGATCGCTGCCTGCTTGGGTTCCCTTGCGATCATGCTGATCTCCAAGCAATCTATCCTTACTCCTACACTCTTCGGGCTTTGCTATTTGATCCCGATCGTGGCGTCGACGATTCTTTCTCTCTCGCTCGTCAACCGAAGAACGCTTCATCTCAAACGTGAAAAATAAAATCGCGCAAAGAAAAGGAACATTATGAACCATTCTACCAAACTCAACAGTACCATTCTCAAATCGGTCTCAAAGCCCGGCAGATATGCTGGCGGCGAGTACGGTGAGATCATCAAAAATAAAGAGAACGTAAAGGCGCGCTTTGCTTTCTGCTTTCCCGATACGTATGAGATCGGTATGTCCAACCTGGGTATGCGCCTGCTCTACGGTGCACTCAACGCGCATTCCGACATTTGGTGCGAGCGCGTGTTTACCCCTTGGACGGATATGCAGGAAAAGATGCGCGAGCACGACCTGCCCCTGACCGCACTTGAGAGCGGCGATCCGCTCTCGGCATTCGACTTTATCGGCTTTACTTTGCAGTACGAAATGTGCTACACAAACGTGCTCAATATGCTTTCTCTGGCAAAGCTTCCCTTGCGTACAAGGGACAGACGTGAGGATGATCCCATTATTATCGGTGGCGGTCCTTGCTCCTACAACGCTGAGCCGATTGCAGACTTTTTTGATCTGTTCAACATTGGCGAGGGCGAGGATATGCTCCCCGCTATCGTTCGCCTTTACGTGCAAATGAAAGAGGAAGGTCGCTACACGCGCGCTGACTTTTTGCACGAGGCGGCAAAAACCATTCCCGGTGTTTACGTTCCCTCGCTCTACGATGTCACCTACAACGAGGACGGAACCATCAAGGCATACACTCCCGTTTATGACGATATTCCGCGTCAGGTAACCAAGCAGATCATTGGTGACCTTGACAAGGTCTACTTCCCCGACAAGGTGGTTATGCCCTACATTGAAACGGTGCATGACCGCATTATGCTTGAGGTCTATCGCGGTTGCATTCGCGGCTGCCGCTTCTGTCAGGCAGGCATGGTTTACCGACCTGTGCGCGAGAAAAGCGCCGACGTGCTCAACCATCAAGCAAAAGCACTTTACAACTCTACGGGATACGAGGAAATTTCCTTGGCTTCTCTTTCCATCAGCGACTATACTTCTCTTGAACCCCTTTGCGACAAGCTTTTGAATTGGACCGATGATAATATGGTCAGCTTGTCTCTGCCCTCTCTTCGCGTAGATAGCTTTAATAAGGATCTGATGCGCCGCATTGAGTCGGTGCGTTCTTCCTCTTTGACCTTTGCCCCCGAGGCGGGTACACAAAGACTGCGCGACGTTATCAATAAGAATGTGCGCGAGGAGGATGTTATGCGTGCCGTAAACGTGGCGTTTGACGCACGTAAGAACTCGGTCAAGCTCTACTTTATGAACGGCCTGCCCACCGAAACGCTTGAGGACATTGAAGGCATTGCTACCCTTGCCGAGCACGTGGTGGATGCTTACTATCAAAATCCCAACCGCAACAAAGCACGCCCCGTTCAGGTAACGGTCAGCGTTTCTTGCTTTATTCCCAAGCCCTTTACCCCCTTCCAATGGGAGGCACAGGACACGATGGAAATGCTTGCCGAAAAGCAAGAATATCTCAAATCCAAGATCAAAAACAAGCACATTCGCTACGTACACCACGATGCAAAGGTATCGCGCATTGAGGCAGTTCTCGCTCGCGGCGACCGTCGCCTCGGTGACGCACTTGAGCTTGCTTGCCAAGAGGGATTCGCGTTTGATGCTTGGGATGAATATTTCGACTATGACAAATGGCTCTCTGTTTTTGAGCGTACGGGGGTTGACCCTGCGTTCTACGCCAACCGCAAGTTTGGCAACGACGAGATTTTGCCTTGGGACATTATTGATTGCGGCGTAAGTAAGGAGTTCTTCTTGCGCGAGCAAGCAAAGGCATACGGTGAAGCCACCACTCCCAACTGCCGCGAGCATTGCTCGGCGTGCGGTGCCAACAAGCTTGGCGGCGTGCGTGCCGTTTGCCCCGGCTGCAAGGAAATGCAAGAAACCGAAAGCGATGCTCCCCTGCCGCAAAAGCAAGACAAGAACGTTTGGGAACCCATTACCGAGGGTGCTCGCATCGTTCGTATCAAGTTCCGCAAGGTGGGAGATCTGCAATACATATCGCACCTCGATCTGCAACGTACCATTGCGCGCGTGCTTGTGCGTGCCAACATTCCCATGTGGTACACGCAGGGCTTCAATCCCCATGCAAAGGTCGTGTTTGGACTTCCCCTCTCGGTTGGTACCGAGAGCGAGTGCGAGTTCATCGACTTGCGCGTTGACCGCAATATTCCTTGCGAGGAGCTGAAAGATCTGCTCAACCGTGAGCTGACCGATGAGATGCAGGTGCTCGATGCCTACGAGCCGACAAGCAAATTTGCCGACATCGCTTGGGCAAGATATGAGATCGCGCTCAACTTTGCCGGTGCTGATGCTGAGATGGCACAAGAGCTGCAAGATCTCTTTACGACCTCTCCCCTTTTGGTAATGAAAAAATCCAAGTCGGGCGAGCGTGAGGTTGACCTGACACAAATGATTCGCGATTGCAAGACAACTTGCACCGAGAACGGAAAGATTGCTATCACGGCAATTCTGCGCGCGGGCAACACCGAAAACCTCAACCCCGAAATGCTCATAGCCGCTGCAAAGGAGCGCCTTGGCATCCTTTCGGGTGACCCTACAAAGGAGTGCTACTCCATTCTACGTACCAACGTTTACACCGATGACGGTGTGACGGAGTTCAAATAATCAAATACACACATCCCCCCCGACGAGCATAGTTCGCCGGGGGGGATTACAGGGTAATGATACAAAAAGCATTCTCCTTGAGGAGAAGGTGGCGAGTATTACGAGCCGGATGAGGTGATTTTTTAGTACTTATCGTTTCTGCGGATGCTTCGCATCCGTCACCTCATCACCCGCGTTCCGCGGGAGCTTCCCCTCAAGGGGAATCCTAAAGTTAGTTTGTTCTTAAAAAATACCCCGCAAATGCTTTTGCATTTGCGGGGTTCTTTTATTCCCAAAGGCCTTCAAGACCATCTATGTAGATAATGCGTTTGCTATGCTTGCCGTAAATAACGGTGCCGTGGCTTTCTGAATAATGGTCGGGGAACTTCAAAAATGTACCGCTTGCATCAACTTGCACGCTCTCATTACTGTCCGTTAGTGTAATAAAACGTTCGTCAAGCCAAAAGTCGCCAATATTGTACTCCCTCGAATATTTTGTGCCAATCGAATATTCCCCCTCGTAAGTGATATAAGCGTTTTCGGCAATATCCTTCTTCAAAAGTTGAATTTCCTGTATAGACGGAATCATGCCAAGCATCATAATGCCAACAAAAATCAAGGTTACAATACATTGTGCCAACAGCATTGATGTCTTTCCCTTTTTGCCCTTTTTAGGTTCTTTTGCACCCGAAAACAGAAGAATAAGTGCAACACTAAGCCACTTGCTTTTGATCTTATCCGCCTTAACCCTTTTATAGAGAACAGGAAAAATCCATGTAATGAGTAAAAGCAACAGCAGCATTCCCAATAATACGCACAGCGTGGCAGTATGCCGTCCTACAAGGGATTGCAAGGTTCTTTCATATACGTCTGCCATGTTGTCTCCTTATCCTAAAATATCGGAAAGATTATTTTGAATCGCCGCGGCGACGTCGGGCTTGTTCATCGAATAGACGTGTACGTTTTTGATGCCATTGGCAAAGAGGTCGATGATTTGGTCGGTTGCGTAGGCAATGCCTGCCTGCTTCATAGCGGCAGGAGTGTTGCCGAATTTATCGACGAGCGACTTAAAGCGTTGCGGCATAAACGAGCCCGAAAGCTTGATTGCGCGCTCAATTTGGTTGCCGTTTGTGATAGGCATAATGCCGGGAATGACGGGCACGGTAATGCCTGCCTCGCGGATTTTATAAAGGAAGTTATAAAGCAAATTATTATCAAAAAACATTTGCGTAGTCAAAAAATCGCATCCAGCATCGACCTTTTCCTTGAGGTACTTGACGTCCTCTTTTTGGTCTCTGCTCTCGGGGTGAATTTCGGGATAGCACGCGCCGCCAATGCAAAAGTCGGCGCCGCTTTCTCTCAATTCGCGCACAAGGTCAACTGCGTGTTGATATGCCCACAGTGAACGATCGGAATCGGCAAGCTCGGGAGTCAGATCTCCGCGCAGTGCCATGACGTTCTCAATGCCTGCGGCTTTGAGTTCCTCAATTTTTCTTTTGACTGTCTCCTTGGTAGAGGAAACACAAGTCAGGTGCGCGAGTGTGGGCACACCGTAGTGCTCCTTGATGTTTTGGGCAATCTCCAAGGTGTAGCGGCTTGTTCCGCCACCTGCACCGTAGGTCACGCTCATAAACGCGGGTTGCAGTTTTGCAATCTCTTCGGTGGCGTTCTTCACGCTCTCAAAGGAGGTGTCGTTCTTTGGTGGAAAGACCTCAAAGGAGAGTGACAGCTTTTCACTCTCAAACAGCTTTGTCAGTTTCATACACTTCCCTACCTTTCTTTTTCTTTCCTTATTATAGCATCTTTTTGGCAAAAAATCAATAGATAGAAAGAAAAACCCCGCCGTCAATTTTGACAGCGGGGTTTGAAAATCGTTATTATCCTACCTCAGGACTCAAGAGAGTCTCAATGGTGTCATGCATCGATTCTTCGATACGACTAAGACCGTCAATGATACCGGATGCGTATTCCTTTTCTTGTCTGTTGGGAATTTGGTAGAGCTTTTCTTCAATAGCGCCCCAAGAGGGATACAGAAGTGCAAGGTCGTAAACCAAAGAGGTTCTGATGATATCCATAACGTCGCGGGATCCGTTGTCGGCAGCTGCTTGGAAGTAGATGGTTCTATCATAGTATGCATGCATGGTAGACTCCGGCAAGCTGGAGTAAACTGCCATAATTTGCATCATACGGGAGGAGTATTCGAGGTTATCGTTTACCAGGTTGGGGATTGCCCAAAGGTGTGCCCAGTTGTTGAAGTAAACAACACTCTTGTAATCCATTCCTGCTTCGTAAACAGGAATAGGAAGAATACCGTACTCAAATTCTGCAAAGGGATAGATCTCGGTTCTTACGTTGAAGAGCGAGCAGTCTGCAAACAGAACGTCACCGGTGAGGAAGTTCTTGTTGAGAATGTTAGAGGATTCGTGAGGAATCCAAGGAGCATTGATCTCACGATTGAACTTTTCAAAGATGTAGTCGTATAGGGTTTGACCCAGGTTGTTTTGGATAACGAACTCGGGAAGACCCTCTTCATTCTTTTCGGTAATACGACCGCCGGAGCCGTAGAAATACCAAAGAGCGGAATAGAGATATTGATGGTAACCAACGATATCACCGCCAACATACTTATTGGTAACCTCTACACCACCTACAATACCGTCGGGGAGAACGTGGAGCTCGCCGCCGTCCTGACCTGCGTCAACGTTTGCAATCGTTGCAATGGTCAACAAGGTTTCCATTGTCCACTTTTTGTTAAGAACAACGTTGAAGATGTTATTATAAGAAACATCACCGCCAAAAGTATTGATGATGTCTTCAACAATGTTGTTGTAGAACTCCATATTAACAATGGAAAGACCTGCAACGTCCATGGTGGAAATGTTCATATCACCACTGGTGAAGTAAAGCTTATCGCCAACGCGAAGCTCATCAATAGCATTTTGGTCAAAGGATGCGTGTTTGAGATCAAGGTGCTCCAGATCCGCAAGGTTGCGGAGCAGGTTTTGGGTTGCTGCCTGTGCTGCGGGCTTTGCAGTGATGATGGTAAGGTCATAGCTGTCGCCATTGGTAAAGGAAGCAAGCAGATGCTCGATCTGGCTACCGTCGGAGGATACCTGTCTGATCTTGCAATTGTAGGTTGCTTCGATCTTCTTGTTTCTGTCATAAACAGCAAACGAAATAAAGTCGTTTTCACTGTTTGCTTCGTCTACCCAAAAGTCAACGCAACGGTAGTCGTTGTTACCGTTTGCAACTTGTGCCTTATGAGCATCGGGGCTGGTGCCGGCTTGATCACGAACGTATGCGCGGTAAGTAAAACCACCCATATCAATAACCTCGGGCATCTCAATTTGAGGGCCGGGATCGGGAGTGGTAACATCCTCTACTTCATTCGGAGTAGTGCCACCATTGTTGTCTCCCGTATTGGGAGCCGGTTTTTTGTCGGGCTTTTTGTTGTCGTTACATGCAGCAAAGCAAGCAACCACCATGCACAAAGCCAACAACAAAACGAGAATTCTGGTAATGCGTTTCATGCTTTCTCCTTTTTGTTTTTTTGATTTATTTTACTTTTTAAGTAAACATAGTGGGGTTTTTAAGCTTTTCTACAGTTTCCTGCAGATTGCGGTTAATATCGCTTTGAGACGATACGTTGTTGGCATAAAGGCCGGCAGAGCTGATCGTCAATTCGCCAAGTGTACGGGTACCCATTTGATACCAGTCGTAAAGCAGAGCAATATCATATACCATCGAGTTTTTGATGATGTTCATCGCCTCGCGAGAACCTTCATCGGATGCGGTGTTAAGGTAAAGGGTTCTCTCGTAGTACGCATACATGGTGGAATCCTGCAGCTCAACATTGGAGTATGCTGCAAAGATGTTCATCATTTGTTGCGCAATCTCGGAGTCATTTACCATATTGGGGATTGCCCAAAGGTGGTTACAGTTGGTGAAGTAAACAACGCTGTGGTAGTCACTTCCCTCTTCGTATGTGGGATTGGGCAAAATACCGTACTCAAAGGGACGTGCGTCGTAGAGCTGCGTTCTGATATCAAACAAGGTCATTTCGGTAAACAGGCAGCGATTGGAGGAAAAGATCTCCCATCTGGGACCGGAATAACCGTGAGGCAACCAACCTGCATTATCACCCGTTGCTGCATTGAATTTTTGGAACAGATAATCGAACAGATCGGCGTGCTTTGCGATAACAAGCTGAGGATTACCTTCGTCATCAATCTCGGTCAGTCGTCCGCCCGAGCCGTAGAAGTAGTAAACGCCCATACCGGTGTATGCAAAGTAACCCAGAATATCGTCCGGCTGTGAACCAAGTGCAAACCCGTCGGAATCATTTGCGTCAACATTAATAGCAGTTGCCATTGTTAACATTGTTTCAATGGTCCACTTTTTGCCAAGAACAAGACTGTAAATATCGGCATAAGTGGGATCATTGTCAAAAAGCTCTACAAATCTCTCAATGTAGTCGCGATACATTTCGAGGTTGACAACGGTAGGTCCGCAGACCTCCATTGTGGAAACGTTCATATCACCGGAAAGATAGTAGAGACAATCACCAAGAGCGAGCTCTTTGAGGGATTTTTTGTCGTAAGAAGGGTGAGAAAGATCAAGACTGGACATCATGTTGAGGTTACTCAACAGATTCTGGGTTGCGGCTGTTGCAGCCGCACGCGCCAAGATAACGGTCAGGTCAATTCTCTCGGTATTCATATACAGCAGCTTGAGCTGAGAGGTCATATCTCCCTCTTGCGCTTTTTGCTTAATACGGCATTTGTAAGTCTCTTCTATTTGAGAATTTCTCAAATAAACGGCGTAGGAGATCGCATCGTTCCGGCTGTTGTTCTCATCTACCCAAAAATCGATTGCCGCATAACCGTTGTTGCCAATGGTATACTGCAGCTCCTCGGGTGCGGTATGGTCGCCGGTGCGAATAAGTGCTTGATAAATATAGGGGTCATCTTCGGTACCGAAATCCTGTGCAGGAGGTAATGCAATCTCCTCTTTCGGCGGGGTCGTGTTTTCGGGATCTGTACCGGGGTCGGTGTTGTCGGGATCGCCGCTGTTGCCGCCGTTGCCACCGTTGCCACTACTTTCGGTACTTGCAGGATCGGTTGGAATCGGCTTGTAGTCACCTTTTTGTTTGTTACAAGCAAGCAAACATGCAAGTAAACAAACGAGTGATAACAGCATAGCCACCAATCGAACAAAATGCTTCATTATTTCATTCTCCTTAAAAAGTCTTAATGGTGTAACTAACACGGAGTAATACAAACTGTTTTTCAATAATAATTTATAAACAAAACGGTTACCAACGCATACCAAAGCGTGCGTTGGTAACATTATTTTGATGTAGGAAAAGATTAGTCGACCAGTGTTCCGGGTTTCTTGAATTGCTCGATGGTCTCCTCAAGCTTAGGTTGTGCGTTGGTCTCGACCAAAGAAGCAAGAGAACCGTAGTTGTTGGTAGTTCTTTTATACCACAGCTCGGAGAGCTCGGTTCTCCATCCACCCCAGTCGTAAAGCAGAGCGATATCATAAACGGTAGAGTTCTTAATAATATCCATGACTTTGCGTGCCTCGGGATCGGGAGCTACCGAGAAGTACAGGGTTCTGGTGTAGTAAGCATCCATTGTGGAGTCTTTTCTTCTCAGGTTAGAGTAAGCAGCCATAGCGTTCATCATTACCTGTGCCTTGTCGATATCTTCGCAAAGATTGGGGATTGCCCAAAGGTGAACGAGGTTGTAGAAGTATACAACTGCATTGTAGGAATCGCCCTCTTCATATACAGGGTTAGGCAACAGACCGTATCTGAAGCCGGCATTGAGGTAGAGATCCGTACGAACGTCCCACAAAGACATATCGGTAAAGAGGGTGTTTGCGTTGCCCATAAAGTTGGTCTTTCTGTCGGGGGAGAAGCCGTTGGGGTACTTGGTATTACGAACGCTGGGATGAAGATTATCAAAGAGATAGTCGAACAGGTCTTGGTTTTGCTGATCTTTAATAACAAACTCAGGGACACCGTCTTCATTTATTTTGGTGATACGTCCGCCTGCACCGTAGAAGTAGTAAACGGCAGACTCATTGTATTGGAAGTAACCAACACGGTCTTGATCGGATGCACCGAGATTGCCGTCAGATGTATCGGCATCAAGAGAAGTGATCTGCGCGATCTCAAGCATGGTTTCGATGGTCCACTTATTGGAAGTGACAAGGTTGTAAATGTTAGAATAGAGTGTATCGCCGCCAAAGTGGGAAACAATACCCTCGGTATAGTCCTCGTAAAGCTCCATATTAACAATGGTAGGCGCAATACTATCCAGTGTGGAGATATTCATATCACCGCCAAGGTAGTAAAGGTTGCCGGCGATAGAGAGCTCTTTGATAGAGTTTTGGTCATACGCTTCGTGAGTCAAATCCAAACCGGTAAGCTCTTCGCCCTTAAGGTTAGTCAACAGGTTTTGAATTGCCGCATTTGCTGCAGATTTTGCCAAGATAACGGTCAACTCAAAGGTGGTACCGTTTTGGAAAAATCTACCCAATTCCTGTGCCATGTTAATGGTTTGGTTTTCTTGACGGATCTTAACGTTGTAGTCTGCCTCAAGCTCTTTGTTACGTGTGTAAACGGCGTAAGCAATTGCATCTGCAGTATTATCATCATTGGGATTTACCCAAAAGTCTGTGCAGTAGAACGCAGGGTTACCGTCTTCTACCGGTGTACCTGTCGAAACATTGGAACGAACGTATGCACGGTAAGTGTAACCTTCAAGGTCAATCTTGTCGGGCATGATAACAGGATCTTCACCGGGAGTGGTTTCTTCTTCACCGCCGTTACCGTTGCCGGTGTTGGAAGGGTTATTGTTGGTCTGCTCTTCATCGGTGGGAGCAGGCGTCTTGTGTCCGCCTTTGTTCTTATTGCAAGCTGCAAAGCAAGCAACCAGCATAAGAACTGCCAGCATAAACGTTAAAATTCTAACCGTTTTTTTCATAATCTTTTCTCCTTGATTTCTTTTATATCACCTCGGATACTGCCGAGGAGCATATACTGTGCGTGTTTCCCTTTCGGGCCGATCAGAAGCTGATCTCTTTCTTTTCTTCTGCAGATTGGTAGATCGCATCAAGCAGCTTTGCGCTCTCGAGGATCGCACTGATGTGGCTGCGGTTACGACGGCCGGTTTCGCAAGCATCCAGGAAGTCGGAGTCTTCTCTGTAATACATATCCGGAATATCGAACTCGGGGCGTTCTTCGGTCAGGTCATCCTTAAAGAAGGTGAAGTGTCCGCAGTAGTCAAGTCTTACGCCACCCTTGTCACCAAGGAAGTCAATGAATGTGTCTCTCTTTGCAATGTTTTGTGCCCATGCACCGTTGAAGGAGATGGACGCCTTGTTGGTACGAATGAAGCCGGTTACAAAGTCGTCAACATCGTTAACGCCGGTTTCAAGGTTTTTGGTTTCCTCTGCCCACATGCCGGTGTACTTATACGCCTTCATGTCCTTTGCCATTTCGCTGTAAGTGTTGGCGCTGACGGTCTTGAGCTCGGCACCGCCAAGGATGTAAAGGATGAGGTCGAGGTAGTGAACGCCCCAGTCGATGAGAACGCCGCCGCCCGACTCTGCTTTATTGGTAAAGGAGCCACCAAGACCGGGAATGCTGCGGTGAGCGCGGAAGGAGCAGTAAACGTGGTAGATGTTGCCAAGCTCGCCGCGCTTGTTCATATCTGCGATGCGGCAAACCGATTCTTGGAAACGGTTGCATACGCCAATGTTGAGCAGCTTGCCTTGCTTTTCTGCCTCGTCTGCCATCTCTTTGGAGAGTGCATAGTTGACGGTGATGGGCTTTTCGCACATAACGTTTTTGCCTGCCTTGAGCGCGTCCATCGTGATTACGTAGTGCGCGTAGTTGGGAGTCAGAACGAATACGGTCTGCACCTCGGGGTCAGCCAAAGCGATTTTGTAATCGGTGATGGCTTGCTCTGCACCGTACTTTTCAACTACGGCGTTTGCCTTTTCGATAAGCAGGTCGCACGCATATTTGATACGTACGTCTTCCATTTTGGAAAGAGCGGGCAGATGTGCGAAGTTTGCAATTCTACCGCAACCGATAATGGCAATTGTTTTTTGCATGGTTTTAGTTCTCCTTTATGATTTTTCTCAAATAATTTGCTGCAAGGGTAATATCGTCGGCAGGGGTTGCGCCGGCTTCGCGCTCAATAGTCAAAAAGCCACGGTAGCCGATATCCTCAAGGGCTTTGAGGTATGCCGCAAAATCAACGCTTCCCTCTCCCAAGGGAGTTTCGCGAAATGCGGTGATGCCTGCCATATCCTCGGGCATGGGAATGACCCGATAGATATATTCGGGATTGGTGCGCTTGAGCATGACGCCGTCCTTTGCGTGGGTGTGAACGATGTACTTCTTCAAGCGGTGAACGGCAGCTGCGGGATCGTCGCCCGTAACCATAACGAGGTTTGCGGGATCGAGGTTGACGCCAACGCCACAGGAACCGAGAGAATCGAGGAAGTCACCGAGGACCGCAGAGGTCTCGGGACCGGTTTCCACTGCGAAGTGCGCATTTACACTGTCTGCATACTGTGCCAGCTCGTAGCAGGCCTCTTGCATGATTTTGTAACGCTCGCAGGTTTTATCTTCGGGAACAACACCGATGTGTGTGGTAACGATGTTTGTTTCCATTTCCAAAGCAAGATCAACTACTCTCTTGGAACGCTCCACGTATATCTTGTTGGATTCGGCACTCATAAAGCCGTGACCGAAATCTCCGCAAATGGCGGAAAATTTAACGCCGTTGTCCTTTGCAAACTGCAACAGCTCGCGACGGCGCTCTGCCGTGAATTTTTCGGGAACAAAGTCGCCTCTGGTACCGTACATTTGGATACCGTCAAGTCCGAGCTTGCTCGCCTCTTTGATTGCCTCGTGAATCTCTTTGCGGAAGGATTCAACGACAACTCCTATGGGAAACTGATACATAAGGTCCTCCTTGCGTGCGCGCATGTACTCTCGTACGTGCGTATACGCACGCGAAACAATTATGGATAATATATTATAACACAAACTGGAGCGTTTGTCTATACTTTTTTGGATTTTTATGCAATTTTTTCTTATGTAAACCCCTTTTTTTAGCACTTTTCAACATTCGTTCACAAAGTGTTCTTCAAATGATGCAAAAATCGAAAAACTCTGTCAAAAATCGGCAGAAGGCGCGGATTTTCTTGCACCTTTTTCTTCTTTCGTCATAATATGATAACAGAGGAGCCCCCTCGGGCTTCCCTATCGATTTTATGGAGGAACGACTATGAATAACTGTTTTTGCAATCTGTTTGATAACAGCACCCTTTGGTTGATCATCATTGCCATCATTCTGCTTTCCTGCTGCTGCGGCCACTGCTAATGGCATAAAGCCCGAGGGCACCGTGCAAATTGCACGGTGCCCTTGGCTTTTTTCATATTCTGTTCTGTTGCGG
Organism: Eubacteriales bacterium; assembly: GCA_045656885.1. Classification (GTDB taxonomy): domain Bacteria; phylum Bacillota; class Clostridia; order Oscillospirales; family CAG-272; genus UMGS1865. The sequence continues at coordinate 7,942 of JAZORZ010000001.1, read as the reverse complement.
CATAAAATGTGATGCCATGACGGAACGTGTTTTCTTTTTACTCGATTCCCTTCAATGCTGCAAGGCAATCTGCACAGATGCGCTTGTTTTTGTAAATAGTGATGCCATCAACGTTGGTACAGAACACACAGGAAGGTTCATACTTTTGCAAAATAATGCGTCCTTCATCGGTAAAAATCTCCAGTGCGTCACGTACATTGATGTCCATACTTTGACGAATTTCTGCGGGCAGAACGATTCTGCCAAGCTCGTCAACTTTTCTTACCATTCCGGTCGATTTCATAATGTAATCCTCTTTTCGTGGCATTTTGATTTGGCACGACACCCTTTGCGGGTATTCGACTTTCTTCGCCACGTTTATTATACACCATTTGTTGAATTTTGTCAAGATAGATTTTGTTTTTTCTGTAAAATTTTGTCATTTGGAGGTCGTATGCTTGGAAAGATCTTTGGAGTGCTATGCACGCTCTCCCTCATGTTCGGTGCCCTTTGCGGACGCCTGCCCGATGTGGCTTCTGCTATTCCCGACGGTGCCGGCAAGGCGGTAAGTGTAACCCTTACCCTACTTGGTATGATGTGCCTTTGGAGCGGCGTGATGCAGGTGCTTTCAGATGCGGGTATTGTAAAGAGGATTTCACGCATTTTTGCGCCATTTTTGCGATACGTGTTTCCAAAAGCATATCGTACAGGCGAGGGATATGAAGAAATATGCGCCACGCTCAGTGCCAATTTTTTAGGGGTTGGAAACGCTGCAACACCGTTTGCTCTATGTGCTATGAAGAAAATGCAAGCGCACAATCCTACCCTCGATACTGCCGATAACGAGCAAATTACGTTAGCCGTTTTGAGTACGGCTCCCCTTACCCTCGTGCCTGCCAATTTGTTGGCTTTGCGACGTGCGGCGGGCTCTGCCGATCCCTTTTGTATTATGATCCCCGTTTGGATCACTTCCCTTTTGTGTGTAGCTTTTTCGCTGCTTTTGACCTCTTTTTTGCGCATACGTGGGCGTTTTTCGCGTACACGTGCTCCAAAAACAGATGATTGATCTCATTTCGGCACTCCCGATGCCCCTCATTCTTGCCGCTGTGGGAGCTCTCCTTTTGCTTGGTAAAAAAGACCGTTTTGAGTCCTTTCTTGTAGGGGCGAGAGAAGGATTGCAAACAGCGGTCAATCTCTTACCAACGCTGTGTGCGCTGATCGTGGGTATTTCGATGCTGAACGCATCAGGAGCGATCGAGCTGCTATCAAAGCTGCTCTCTCCCATAGTCAATGCCATCGGTGTTCCTGCCGAGCTTTTGCCGCTTTTGCTCACACGGCCTTTTTCGGGAAGTGCCTCAACGGCTTCCTTTGTGGAACTATTGGAGCGTGTGGGTGCCGATAGCTTTGCGGGGCTTTGCGCATCGGTCATTTTTGCGACCTCCGATACAATGGTCTACATCATCTCGGTTTATTTTTCTTCGGTTGGCATCAAGCATTCTCGCGCGGCGTTTCCCATCGCCACTGCAGTAATGCTCTTTTGCATCTTTTTTTCCTGCTTTTTATGCAGAATGTGGTTTTTTTGAGGGGCGTGTGGCAAATACTCCCTAAAAAGACTACTGTTTTAAGGAGAAAAAAGAATGATAAAAGGTGCACGCAAGCAAATGATCGTGGTTCGCACGGGCAATAGCCGTTATTTTGACGAGGCCTATTTTGTATTAAAAGAAAATGCTCAAAAAGATACGCGCAAAAGCAAGGATATTTTGAGCGAGGCAAATCGCATTCTCTCGGAGATGACACCCGAGATGCCCACGGCAGTAAAAAAGCAAAAACGCAGCTGGTTTTACTTTGGTATCGGCGGGCTTTGCGGTGCCCTTTTGGGACTTATTGTAACACTTTTGCTCGTTTGATGTCGAAAGTTTTTTTGCTAATTCGCTATTGACTTTATATTATAAATATGATATAATATGTGAGTCGATATGTGACCGTTTGAAATATCCGCCCGACGGCGTTTGCGTGCGGCGGATCGCTTTTGTACCAATTTGAAAAATGCCTTGATCGATGGGGGTGTGCGTGGTCCCTGTCGGGTGCAAGGTCTCATTTTGTTGCGCTTTTTTTGCAGCATGCAGTGCAAAAACGGTGATTTTTGACAAGCTTATTTTTTGAATAACATCTCCCCTTTGGAGAACATTTTTATAGAAAGGAACTCTTATTTTCAATGCCAAGAAAACAAAAAAAAGGAGCTGCCTTGGGCAAGATCCGCATCGTTGCCTTGGGCGGGCTCGGTGAGATCGGCAAAAACATGACCGTTATTGAATACAACGATGATATGGTCGTGATCGATTGCGGTCTCGGCTTTCCCGAGGACGATATGCCGGGTATCGATCTTGTCATTCAGGACATCTCCTATCTGGAAGCAAATCAGGACCGCTTGCGCGCGATCCTTTTGACGCACGGACACGAGGATCACATCGGCGCAATTCCCTACTTGCTCCGCAGCATCAACGTTCCCGTTTACGGTACGCCGCTAACCCTTGGAATCATTCGCTACAAGCTTGAGGAGCATCCCCTGCCCTGGAAGCCCGATCTGCGCGTGATCAATGCGGGAGACACCGTAAAGCTGGGCGAGATAGCCGCAGAATTTATCCACGTCAATCACTCCATTGCCGATGCATGTGCCATTGCTTTGCATACCCCACTGGGTACCGTTTTGCACACGGGTGACTTTAAGCTTGACACAACCCCCATCGACGGTGAAATGATGGACATTGTTCGTTTGGGTGAGCTTGGTAAGCGCGGTGTGCTGCTCCTTATGTGCGAATCAACCAATGCGGAGCGCCCCGGCCATACCCCCTCGGAAAAGACCGTTGGCACATCTCTTGCAAGTGTTTTTGCGACACGTTCCAAAAAGCGTGTTATTATTGCCACATTCTCTTCAAACGTGCATCGCGTGCAACAAATTATCGATGCCAGTGCCAAGCACGGTCGCAAGGTCGCCATTACGGGTCGCAGTATGCTCAACATTGTCAGTGCCGCCACCGAGCTCGGTTACATGAAGATCCCCTCGGGCGTTCTGGTTGACATCAATGACATCAAGCGGTTTAAGCCGGGTGAAGTGACCATTGTCACCACAGGCAGCCAAGGTGAACCCATGTCCGCACTTTACCGCATGGCGTTTTCGGATCATGCACAGGTGTCTCTTGACTCCAACGATGTTGTCGTACTCTCTGCATCTGCGATCCCCGGCAACGAAAAGCTCGTGGGACGCATTATCAACGAGCTTTCCAAAAATGACGTTGAGGTTTTGCACGAGGCAGGTGCCGAATTGCACGTATCCGGACATGCTTGCCAAGAGGAGATCAAGCTAATGCTTGCCTTGACCAAGCCGCGCTACTATATGCCCATTCACGGTGAGAGCCGTCATCTGTGCGCAAACCGCGATCTGGCACGTTATATGGGCATGAAGGATAAAAACATCTTCATCTCCGAAATTGGACGTGTGCTCGAAATCGATGCCGACGGTGCCCGTTTTGGCGGTGAAGTACCCGCAGGCAAGATCTTGGTTGACGGCTACGGTGTGGGCGACGTTGGAAACATCGTTTTGCGCGACCGCCGTCACCTCTCTCAGGACGGTTTGATCGTGGTGGTTGCCACGGTTGATACCGAGGAGCGTCTGTTGCTTTCGGGTCCCGATATCATCTCTCGCGGCTTTATTTACGTTCGCGAAGCCGAGGAGCTGATGGAGGAGGTTCGCGCCGTTGCGTTCGATTCGATCATGAGTATTCTTGAGCGCCGTGAGCGCGTTGATCGCATCAAGCTCAAGCGCCGCGTAAAGGACGATTTGACAAAATTCCTTTATAGCAGAACGCATCGAAAGCCGATGATACTCCCCGTTATCATGAATATCTAAAAAAATCGTCGAAATTGCCCCTTTTGTGTCTAAAATTTTTGCTTTGTTCATAATCAAGACACAAGATTTTCACACTCTAAAGTTATAATATCTTTATATGCGCTATGACACCGTTCATATCCGTCAAAAAAGAAAGGAACATCAACCATGGGAAAAGGAAAAAGAAACAAGCAGCTCCGTGTTGAACAAGCAGGAGCTCCCAAAAAATCTCAAAACAAAAAGCAATTCGTTATGCCCGTTTGGGCAAAGCGCACACTCTGCATCGTTTTGCTCGTAGCCGTTATGGGCGGCATTATTGCTGCTGCACTCATCGGCGGCGGTGCTATTCAACGCAACCGCATCCTCATTGAGAGCAAGACCGGCAAGTTTGATATGAACCAACAAATGGCCACTTTTGTTCTTTGGTACACCATGTATCAGCAAGCAACCTACGAGTGGCAAAACGCTTACTACCAACAGTATTTTGGCGGTAGCACAAGCAGCATCGTTACCCAGTATCAATCCCCCGATGCTTACGGTCTTTCGATGGCAGCTTACTACACCAAGGAGATCCTCAACACAGGTCTTCACTCCATCAAGGATTACCTGATCGAGCTGGTTGCAGGTGCAGATGCTGCGATTGAAGCAGGCATGAAGTACGAGGCACACGACAAAAAGGATGCCAAGGACGTAGTTACCTGGGTACAAAACCTCTACCTCAACCTCGGTTTTGCACAATACAACTACACCTTTGATTACTTCCTGAGCGAGTATATCGGCGAAAGCTTCAAGACCTCCGACATCGAAGATGCAGCAAAGGTTATGATCATGTACTCCAAGTACAGCGATTATATGAACTTCCAGTTCCAAGAGGATCCCTCCTCCTCCGATCTGCAAAACTACATTGACAAGAACCCCGCAGGTTTCTTTGAAACCAAGTATTTCTCCTTCACCGGTGCACAGGACGGCATGATCCGCGAATTCTTCCACGATAAGTTTATGGATGAGCGCTTTGAGAGCACCCTTGCAAAGCACTTTGCAAATGCTGACCGTCTCGCACTCGTTGAACTTAAGGATGCTGCCCTGACCGCAAAGCTTGAGGCGCTTGGCCTGAACACTACTACCAAGTACACCAAGACCACTACCGACGGTAAGGACACCTACTCTCCCGAGCTCAATAGCTACATTGGCGAGTATATCTTCAGCACCTCTAACAAGGCAGGCACCTTTGCTGCTATTTCCGGCGACAAGTGCGCTTACCTGATCTACTTTGAAAAGACCTCTACCGCTACCGAAGCGACTGTTTCCTTCAAGGAATACAAGTACGAGGATTACAAAGACAGTCTCTCCTCTATCGAAAATGCTAAGGAACTGATCGCCGAGTGCATCAAGTCCGGCGAAAACACCACCGATTTCCTGACCGCTAAGGAAAAGGCAGCAGATCTGCTTGCACAAATGAAAGACGGTGACGTTGACGTCCCCGATGATCAAATCATTACCATTGACACCACCAAGCCCCTTGAAAAGGACGATACCAACACCGCTCCCAAGGCAATTCTTGACAAGCTCTACGATGAAGAGGGCTCTCCCTACAACGGCTGGCTCTTTACCGCTAGCGACTCCACCGGCTCCTACGTTGTAAAGCTGGTAGAGATCAAGAAGGACGAAAACGATAAGCCCACTACCAACTACACCATTTCTTACGTTAAGTGCACCGACGATCTCTTTGCAGCAGTTCTCGGTACCTTTGAGGCAGAATACACCTGGTACCTGCTTGATACAAAGGTAGAAGCTCCCACCTACTCCATGACCATTAAGACCTTTACCGAAAAGGTTGTTAACTGGCTGATGGACGAGAACTTCAAGGAGCTCGTACTCAAGAGATACGCTAACAAAGAGCTCGACGAGCTGCTCACTGCTAAGGCAGACAGCAACAAGGAAGTTCTTGCCGAAAAGCTGACCGCACTGTTTGCTAACGGTGTTGAGGACTTTACCAAGGGTTATGCAACCGAAAAGCAGTTTGAAACCAAGTATGACAGTGCTGTTTACAGTTATATCTTCAACTCCAAGAACAAGAACAGCGCAACCGTAATCGTTGGCGACGACGATCGCGTATTCCTCGTTTACGTGGCTCCTATGACCGAAGAGGAAGAGGGCCACGAGGGTCACGACCACAGCAAGACCGTTCACGCAGCTATTAAGGAATATAACTTCTCCGACTACGAAGCAACCCTTAAGGTAAGCGATGCTGATGATGCAAAGACATTTGCAGAACAGATTGTTGCTGACCTGCTTGCAGAAGGCAGAAAGAACACCACCTCCTTTAAGGCAGCCGAGGACCTTGCAAAGGCAGAGCTTGATGAACTCAAAAAGACCGAAAACGCAAAAGCTTGGGAAAACTTCACCGCAGTTGAAGCTCTCAAGCCCACCGAAAACAGCACCAAAACCATTCTTCCCTCTGCTATTTCCAACAAGATCTATCCTAACGGCAACAAGACCACCAAGATTGATCTTACCCTGAACACCTACTATCAAGTAGATGATAACGGCACCTCCTATATCTTCAAGGTAACCGAGATCAACACAACCGCGCTCTCCTGCAAGGTTGAATACAAGACCTTTGAAGATGATGAATACTACAGCTATTTCCGCGGCATTAAGAGCAAGCTCGACGGTTCTTTGAAGGAAGAAGCTACTACCTTGAAGTATCCTCAATCCATCACCGACGGTTCTTATCAGGATTGGCTCTTCAAGGGTCCCGAATACACCGAGGGCACTCGCACCTTTGACCGTCAAAAGGACGATTTGACCTTTATTGCTAACCTTGACAGCAAAAACAACGTTACCAGCTTGACTGTTTATATCGTTGACGTTCCTGCAGCACAGGTTAACGACACCGAGCCCAGTGTTTACGCTGCTTACCAGCTCTTTGAGACCCAAAAAGATGCTCAAAAGGCACTCAAGAAGCTCGGTGGCAAGACCGGCTTTGCACTCCTTGACCTCTTCTCTTCTCTCAAGATCAGCGAAACGATGGGCAAGAACAACGAAGAGGGCTACTACCCCGGCTACGTTATCAATACCGCTCCCACCGTTGCTCTTGACTTTACAAAGTCTGACATTCAAGATGAAAATCTGAAGAACTGGCTGTTTGATGAAAGCCGCGAGAACTTCAGCATGGAAATTATTGAAGCAAAGGACGGCAAGGGCTACTACCTGGCACTCTTTGTTTCCGGTGAGCAAGCTTGGACCCGCAGTGCAAGAACCGGTTGGACCACCGAAAAGTTCACCGAGCACATGAAGGAAGTTGTTGCTAACGGTAACTATGAGCTCAACGAAGATGCTATGAGCAAGATTGAGGGCATTCAAACCACCACTCCTGCTACAACTACCAAACCCTGATTTTAGTAAAATCATTTTATCCGCAAAATGGCACGGAGTCATCCGTGCCATTTTGTAACCTGATACATATACTGTATTGACTATTAAAAACTAACCAAAAAGGAATTTTGTGTGATGATTCTTGACTCCAAACACACAACGGTTGCTTACCGTTGTCCGCACTGCGGTGCCGGCGTTATCAGTGCCGTAAACGTTTTCTCTCTTTCGGCCGATATGGTTAAGCTCAAATGCACCTGCGGCAAGAGCGAAATGTCCATCGTTCATTCGCAGGATCAAAAAATCCGCTTGACGGTTCCCTGCATGCTTTGTGCAACGCCCCACATCTTTACAATCAACGAGTCACTCTTTTACGGCAAGGATATCTTCTCGCTCTCCTGCCCCTACGCATCGGATTTTCCCCTCGCTTTTTTTGGCGAAATGAATCTCGTTAAAGCCGAGCTGGCACGCTCCGAATTGGCACTCCTTGACATGATGGAAAAGAACGGTTTAACACCGCCCGAGGAAATTCTTGACGACGAGGATATGCTCCCCGACCCGCAGATTTTGGATATTGTAATGTTTGTCATCAACGATATGGATGCCGAAGGTAAAATCTATTGCAAGTGCTCCACCGACGATAACGGTCGCGCCTATGAGGCCGAGATCACGTCCGAGGGCGTCTGTGTCACCTGCAAAAAG